>NZ_JBAVFG010000029.1:0-11254 GCF_049588135.1 Kaistella sp.
GCACAAATCTATCCGAATCTAAGCTTATATGGATTAATTTCGTGTGAAACCACTTTAGAAAACATACCAACTAAAAGTCAGAATGAGATCAGAACATTTTTAGCCGCAGATCCTAAAACAAAAATCTATGTAGATGGTTTTTTATTAATGAATGATCATTATCGCATTGCCACAAACAGCATTAAAGAAATTGAATTAATTAGCCCCAACGAGGCAGAATTAAACACTGCAAAAATCATTAATGTCTGGACTTTAACGAAAGAAAACAGATTAGGATATTTGGCAATTGATAGGAATGCAATCCAAAAAAGAAATTCTGAAAACTAAGAGTCTGTTTAAATTTCATCAAAATTAATTTCCCCGACCCTAAAGGGAGTAATTTTGATGAAATTTTAAAAAAAATTTTTAAATAGGCTCTAAACTTTTTTACTTTTTCAAGAATCAACTCGATTGTGAATGGGGCGACCTCGTTTTATACTTTTAACCCCATTATTTTGATTTCTGTTTCTTGAATGAAAACAACAGCATAATGAAAATCACTTTACTAGCGATCATCCTTTTTCTTTTGCCCAGTTTTATTGCCAGCCAAGACCTGATGGATTATTCCATTATCAAAACAAATTCAGGTGAAATAAGAGTTCCGGGAAATTGGACCCCGTTGAATATGGTACATGAATCTGGGCAAACTTATTTAAGAAATGACGAAGGCGTTATCATTGCAGTTGCGCAAAACCTGAAGAAGTCTTATCCGTTTTATAAAGCAAATCAATCAGATTTTGAAAACCTAAAAGCATTTTATAAATGGGATTCTGATTTCCGAAAAAAAAACAACTTTAAAACGCAAAAGCTTAAAGAGAATTCAGACTTAGAATTTATCATTTGGAAATATAAAGATAAATTGGATAATGTATTCCTATTCGGCTCATCAGAAAAAACCTTCTTTAGTTTCTTGATTTATACCAACCGTTGGAAAGAAAGCAAAAAAATACAGTTCCTAGAAAATCTGTATCAGTTGAATAAGTAACTGAAATAAAATAAACCTTAAAAAAGATTCCGCCAATACAACCAGTAATGCCAGCTGACGGTTGTGTAAGATGGACGGTTTTTTTTAAAAACAAAATTTGATAGACCATCGAGTTAGTTCCCAAAAGCGACCACTCAATTAATTTTAACATTATCTCTAATCATCATGTTAAATATCTTAAAGAAAAAATTGACCTCTGGCTTAGTCCCACCAGACAATGCCAGCGCAAACCAACTCGCAGCGAGCCAACTTTTACAAGCTGCTAAAACTGATCCACAGCAGTTATTTACCCAACTCGAAACCAGTGATGAAGGACTTTCAGATGATCAAGTCCAACAAAAACGATTGGTATTTGGTATCAACGAAATAGCACACGAAAAAGCACCTTCCTGGTATATTCAGTTACTCGGCGCATTTATAAACCCTTTCAATGGAGTTTTATTTCTAATTGGTGTGGTTTCCTTTTTTATGGATGTTATTTATGCCGCTCCGGGCAGTAAAGATTACAAAGAAGTTATTGTAGTCATCGTTATGATACTCACTAGTGTGCTGCTCCGATTTTCTCAGGAGTTTAGAAGTAACAAAGCCGCAGAACAGTTGAAAAGTATGGTAAAAACCAACGCGTCCGTTCTGCGAAAGAATTCTGGCAAAACCGACATTGATATCAAACAATTAGTACCCGGAGATCTTATTTCCGTTTCTGCAGGTGATATGATTCCCGCTGATATTAGAATACTTCATTCCAAAGATTTATTCGTTGGTCAATCGATGTTGACTGGTGAAGCCATGCCCGTTGAAAAACATGATAACCTGCTGCCAGATCGCTCAGAAAAATCTTCACTCGACTTAGAGAATATCTGTTTCCTTGGAACCAATGTGGTGAGTGGCACTGCAAATGCAATTGTGGTCGCCACAGGAAACCAAACCTATTTTGGTACGATGTCTAAATCATTGGTAGGCAAGCGAGCCGAAACAAGTTTTGAAAAAGGCGTCAACAGTGTAAGTTGGCTGCTCATTCGGTTTATGTTTGTCATGGTTCCGCTTGTTTTTTTAATCAATGGATTGACGAAAGGAAACTGGCTGGAAGCTTTTATGTTCGGCATTACCGTTGCCGTGGGATTAACCCCCGAAATGTTGCCTATGATTGTTACCACCAATTTAGCGAAAGGTGCCGTAAGCATGAGCAAAAGAAAAGTAGTGGTCAAAAGATTAAATGCCATTCAGAATATCGGTGCGATGGATATTTTGTGCACCGACAAAACCGGCACTTTAACGCTTGACAAAATAGTCATGCAAAGACATCTCAATATTCACGGGGTTGAAGATGACGAAGTTTTCAAGTGGGCTTACCTGAATAGTTTTTATCAAACCGGATTAAAAAACCTCATGGATGTTGCGATACTCGATTATTATGACAACCATGAACACGTACACCCCGATTTAAAACTAGAAGAATTTAAGAAAATAGACGAAATTCCTTTTGATTTTAACCGCAGAAGAATGTCTGTTATTTTGGAAGAAAAAAACCACAAACATTTTTTGATCTGCAAAGGCGCTGTAGAAGAAATGCTGTCGGTTTGCAATCGGGCAATTGATCCAGGAGCAGATGACCAAAGTCAATTTTTCAAAGATGCCATTATTCCTTTAGATGAAACCCTTAAAAACAAGATCATCAAAATTACAGAAAAGCTAAATGAAGACGGACTTCGCGTTTTGCTTATCGGTGTAAAAGAAGGCGATGAGCGACCACTAAATTATTCCATCGCTGATGAATGCGATTTGATACTTACTGGTTTCATTGGCTTTCTAGATCCTGCTAAACCTTCCGCAAATGAAGCCGTTCTTGAATTACAAAAATTAGGAATCAATGTTAAAGTCCTCACCGGCGATAACGGAATTGTCACCAAAAAGATTTGCCGAGAAGTTGGTATTCCAGTAACGAATGTGCTGCTCGGCAGTGATTTAGAAAAAATGACCGACGAAGAATTTCAAAATAAAATCGACACCATATCAATACTCGCAAAATTAAGTCCGCTGCAAAAATCCAGAGTCGTCAAACTCTTACAGGCAAAAGGACACACCGTCGGATATATGGGCGACGGCATCAACGATGCAGCAGCTCTGCGCGATGCAGATGTCGGTATCTCAGTTGATACCGGTGTAGACATTGCCAAAGAAAGTGCCGATATTATCCTGCTCGAAAAAGATTTAATGGTCCTTCAAAAAGGCGTCGTTTATGGTCGCAGAACGCATGGGAATATCATTAAATATATTAAAATGACTGCGAGCAGCAACTTCGGAAATATGTTCAGCGTTTTGGGCGCTTCAGCTTTATTGCCGTTTCTACCCATGCTTCCGATACAGATTTTAATCAATAATCTCCTCTATGATTTCTCGCAAATATCAATTCCCTGGGACAGAATGGATGCCGATTATATAGAAACCCCGCATAAATGGGATGCTGGCGGAATCAGCAAATTCATGATGATTATTGGACCAATCAGCTCCATTTTCGATTATGCCACTTTTGCTTTGATGTGGTTTATCTTCAAAGCCAATTCAGCGGATCACCAGCATTTATTCCAGACCGGTTGGTTTGTAGAAAGTCTGATTTCTCAAACTTTAATTGTTCACATGATTCGTACGCGCAAAATTCCGTTTATTCAAAGTTGGGCTTCCGCACCAGTTGTAGCGCTAACCTCAGCCATCATGCTGGTCGGCATCCTGATTCCCTTCTCCCCTTTTGCCGCCGCCTTCAAAATGACGCCTTTGCCATTGATATATTTCCCGTGGTTATTGGGTATTCTGTTCAGTTATTGCTTACTGACTCAGTTCGTGAAAAATTGGTTTATCAAGAAATACAATCAGTGGTTATAAATCATGAATATTAATTTTTATTTGGGCGCCTTTATCCGTCCGGAGTTTATCCTGAGCCTGTCGAAGGGTTCCCGCTATTTTATTTGCCAGTGCTTTTCCCAATGCAAAAAAAATGAGTTCTACTCAGGCCGGGACTCAGATTTTCGCTAGAAATGAGATTGGAGATAAAAATCAGAAGTACACTGGCTTTCAAATAATTATGAAACTTCCATATATTTGATAAGCTATTATTGAACGACCTGCCAATATTGAACAACCGACTAACAAGAAGAAATTGTGAAATATATTACACGCACCATTTGGATCTTATCATTGGTCAGTCTCTTCACCGACATTGCCAGTGAAATGCTGTATCCGATTATGCCCATGTATTTAAAATCAATCGGCTTTTCAATTGTGCTCATCGGAATACTTGAAGGAGTTGCAGAAGCGACGGCAGGGATGAGCAAAGCTTATTTTGGTCAACTTTCAGACAATTCGGGCAAAAGAGTACCATTTGTAAAAATGGGTTATGCTTTTAGTGCTATCTCAAAACCGATGATGGCGATTTTCACTTATCCCCTTTTGATTTTCTTTGGCAGAACGCTTGACCGTTTCGGAAAAGGAATCAGAACAGGAGCAAGAGATGCCCTGCTTTCAGACGAAGCCACTGCGGAAACCAAAGGTCAGGTTTTTGGATTCCATCGTTCTATGGATACTTTAGGAGCTGTCATCGGACCTTCTTTAGCTTTAATTTATCTGTATTTTTATCCACAAGATTATAGAACCCTTTTTTTCATTGCTTTTATTCCAGGACTTATTGCGGTTCTTGCTTCTTTTTTTTTGAAAGATAAAAGCACAAAAGATGTCAAACCAAAATTATCCGCTTCTTTCTTTTCATTTCTTAATTATTGGAAAGTAAGTCCGCCAGAATACAAAAAATTAGTGATTGGACTCCTCGCTTTTACCCTTTTTAACAGTTCAGATATTTTCCTTCTTTTCAAAGCAAAACAATCGGGACTTGATGACACGATGGTCATTGCGGTTTATATCTTTTACAATCTTATTTATGCTTTATCCTCTTTTCCATTGGGCATCATTGCCGACAAAGTGGGCTTGAAAAAGATTCTTATAATAGGTCTTATCCTGTTTTCAGCTGTATATTTTGGAATGTCAGTGAATACCAATGTTTATGTGTTTTTTGGACTGTTTTCTCTTTATGGAATTTATGCGGCTGCGACCGACGGAATCTCAACAGCCTGGATTTCAAATATCACTAATAAAAAAGATACTGCAACCGCCATCGGAACATTTTCAGGATTTCAGAGCATTTGCACCATGCTTGCAAGTTCATTCGCAGGACTTATTTGGTTTCAGTTCGGTGCAGCAATGACTTTTTTAATGTCTGCATTTGCATCCTTAATTGTCATTCTGTACTTCTTCACAATTCCTAAACCTAAAACTTTAATCACAGATTAGAAAAAGTAGAACAGCCTATCATTATTATCCCGTTCAGGAAATCGTGTCTTTCTAGGACTTACCACAAACTTTAATCTTAAAAACCAGCTATTTTCAAAATCCTTTACAACAAAAAAACGGCACCTTTCAGTGCCGTTGCTTAATTACTCAAACAGAAAAAGTTTATTTAAAATCTTCTGCTGTCGCTTTGTTTAATTCATAAGACTGTATATCCAGCTGCATGTCCTGTCCCATTTGGTTTACTTTAATGGTAAACGGAAATTTAACGCCGTCCACTTCTTTGTAATTGGAATAGTAAGTCGGAACTTCAATTTCCTGACCCTGCATTTTTTGCTTTTTAATTTCACCCACTTTTAAACCTGTTTTCACATCGTAAAAGTAAGTTACATCAGCAGATTTCACAACATAAGCATCAGTACCTTCTATTTTTTCGATTCCGCCAAGCGTATAATCTTTAGAAGTTGCAAAAGATAATTCGGGGAAAAGGTTTTTTTCTTTGTCATAAGCTTCCATCATTTCTGCGGGCATATCCATTTTATTTCCCTGTGCAGTCATCGAACCTTTTTTACCATCATATGTCATTTTCTGAACGGTATTGCCCATCATCGAAATTTCCATATTAACTTTTCCGCCGATTGCCTGCGTATTTTTAATACCCAATTCCATTCCCTGCATTTTAGTGGTCGCTACAGAAGTGATTGAAGTAATCTTCGAAACTTTGTCTTTTCCTCCGATCGCAGCAATGTATTTATCGGCAACACTTGCTAAAGTGACATTGGCATCCACTTTCTTCACTTCAGGTTTTGCCACGGAGTTTCCATAATTATCAAAATACTTTACCGGATAACCCAAAGTGTCTAACTGATCGGCAAACTGACTCGTTTTCCCCGCCACAAATATTCTCATATTATTGGGTTTAATGAAAGAATCAGAAGCTTTCTGTACCTGATCAACCGTCAAAGCATCTACAGATTTCAGATAATTGGTATAGAAATTTTTTGGTAAATCTTGAGTAATTAAATTCAAGGCAAATCTCGCCACAGTTTCTGGTCTTTCCAGAGACATAATGAAACTGCCTTTGAGTTTTTCTTTTGCGTTATGCAATTCTTCGGGTTTAATGGTTTTAATCCCTTTAATTTCCGTCATGAATTCTTTGATGGCTTTGTCGGTCACTTCACCACGAACATTGGCAGTTCCGCCAAAACTGGAATCATATTTCGACACATCCAGAGAGGTATATGCACCGTAAGTAAATCCGTTTTTCTCGCGAAGATTCATATTCACACGGGTTTCCAGACTTCCGCCTCCTAAAATATAATTCGCTGTAGTTGCTGCAAAATATTGAGGATCTTTCATTTTTAAATCATGAAGATCCCCCAACATAATCACAGACTGCGCCGCCGTAGGAACATCTACAACATCGATTTCGGTTTTCGCAACATTAGAGAACTTCGGTAATGAAGGATATTTGTAATCTGATTTTTTCCAGCCTTCAAAGGCGTTCTCAATCATTTTCTTCACCTCATTGTACTTCACATCACCGATGACCACCAAATAACCGGTATTGGGTGCATACGATTTTTTGTACATATCCTGAACATCAGCCAAAGTAATAGCATTCAAAGTCTGTTCAGTTTCGTATTCCCCTAAAGCGGTATTTTTGCCATAAGTTAAAACATCGAAAACTCTCTTTCCAATAACCTGTGCACTTAACTCGTCGGATTTTAAACCTGCAATTCCTCTTTCTTTTGATTTGCTCAACTCTTCATTCGAGAATTTAGCATCGGTAATTCCGGCTGCAAAAAGATTTAAAATTTCCGGATAATATTTTGAAAGCGTGTTGGCGCTGGCACCATTTGCACGATAATTAATGGACGCTCCCAGGAAATCTACTTTTTTATTAAACTCGTCTTTTGATATTTTCGAAGTTCCGCTGCCCAAAAGATCCGCCATAATATCACTTACTCCTGCTTTGTTCCCTTCCACCATTGGCGGATGGTCAAAAGTTAGGGTGGTATTTACCCGCGGTAATTTATGATCTTCTACCACCATTACGGTTAAACCGTTTTTCAGTTTAAAGGTTTGCGGTGTTGCGATATTTACAGTCGGCGTAGGTCCCGGTTTCGGCATTTGGTTAAGGTCGATCACCTGGGCACTGATCAAGCCAGAAACAAAAAATACGGCGGCAATACTATATAATGATTTTTTCATTTTCGATTATTTTTTTTCTGGTAAATAATTAATAATAACTCTTTGGTTGCTGTTCAGATATTTCTTGGCAACCTCGCGGATATCTTCACGGGTGATTTTTCGGTAGATTTCAATTTCTTTATTAATTAAATTGGTATCGCCCTGTAAAACGTGATAGGTCGCCAAAGAACTCGCAATTCCCTGAATACTTGAATTCGCATTCACGAACTGGTTCTCAAACTGATTTTGAAGTTTCTGAAAATCTTCTTCACTGATTAAAGTCGTCTGCAGTTTATTCACCTCAGCATCGATATCTGTTCGTAAAGCAGCTTCTGTAGTTGTTCCCAACGGAATCGCAAAAAATGCAAATACGCTGTAATCCTCTTCACCCAAATTAATCGCCTGAACTTGAAGCGCTTTTTTATCTTCATCAACCAATTTTTTGTAAAGAACCGACGATTTACCATTGCTTAAATAAGAAGAAATCATATCCAAAACTTTAGAATCACGGGTTTTATCACCAGGAGTTCGGTAGGTGTAAAGGTAAGCCGGCAACTGAATATTAGGATCGTAGTAAGTCATCACCGTTTCTTTGGTAATCGGATCTTCTTTCGGCAAATCTCTTACAATCGGCGCTCCTTTCGGAATGCTTGCAAAATAAGTATCGATTAATTTCTTCGCTTCAGCCGGTTCAAAATCTCCTGCTACAACCAAAGTTGCATTATTCGGAACGTAATATTTTTTAAAGAAAGTCAAAAATTCGTCCAGTTTTGCGGAATCCAGATCTTCCATTTCCCCGATGGTGGTGTTTTTATATGGGTGTTTTTTAAACAATCCAAGTTTAATGGATTTCATAATATTACCGTAAGGTTGATTATCAACGCGCATTCTCTTTTCTTCTTTCACTACTTCATTTTGAGTATCCACCCCAATCTGGTTAATCACCGGATGTCTCAAACGTTCCGCTTCCATCCACAAACCGAGTTGTAGGTTATTTGATGGGAAAGTTTCATAGTAATAAGTACGGTCATCGGTAGTGTTGGCATTATTTGTACCACCGTTGGCAGCCACAATTTTCATCCATTCACCACGTTTGATGTTCGGCGTTCCTTCAAAAAGCAAATGCTCAAAAAAATGAGCGAACCCAGTTCTGTTAGCTATTTCATCTTTTGCACCAACATGATACATTACCGCAGTGGTAACAACCGGTGCTTTATTGTCTTGATGCAGAATCACATGCATGCCGTTTGGCAAATCATACTCCTCAAATTTAATTTCCTGAGCCTGTGACACAACTCCCAAAAGAAGAAGGCCAAAAGCTGAAAAAGATTTTCTTATCATAATTTTATAGTATTTCTATAATGAATAAGTAGTTTATTTTCCGGGAAAGTTACAGTATCATTAATTTTTTTTACAGAGAGAGAATATTTGTTATAGCTCTATTGTAAATTATTTCAAGCAAAATAATTTCTCTCAATATTTTCAATACAACAGATTTATAAAAATCTCTATTTATTAGCTCTTCTATTTTTATTTGGGCGCCTTTTTCCGTCCTCCACTCTCACTTTTTTTATTTTCCAGCCGCATTATCCAACGCAAAATAAAAAAGAGTTCCGTTCAGGCCGGGGCGCAGATTGGTTCGCAGTACAAGATTGGTATCAAAATTTAAAAAAGCTTTTATACATTTGTTAAAATTTAGAAATATGCAACTGGTAAAAGTCGGCCTTTGCGCCTTTGGAATGAGTGGAAAAGTTTTTCACGCACCGTTTTTAAAAGAACATCCAGGATTTTTCATGTCTGCTGTCGTAGAAAGATCGAAAGAAGAATCAAAATCCAAATATCCCGAAACCGCTATTTACAGATCCGTCGAAGAAATGTTGCAGCATGCAGATATTGAATTAGTCGTCGTCAACACGCCGGTTCAAACACATTTTGAATATGCAAAAATGGCTTTACAAGCCGGAAAAAACGTTATTGTAGAAAAACCTTTTACCGTCAACATTTCCGAAGCGGAAGAACTGGTGAAGTTGGCGGAAGAAAAAAAACTTTTCCTCAGTGTTTACCAAAACCGCAGATTTGACCGTGATTATCTTCAGGTTCAAAAGATTTTAGAAGACGGAGAATTAGGAACCTTAAAAGAAGCCGAAATTCGTTTCGACCGATTCCGTACCGAACCGAGTACCAAAGCTCATAAAGAAAATCCACTATTAAAGGGTTCTGGCGCAGTTCATGATTTAGGGTCGCACCTCATCGATCAGGTGACGCAACTTTTTGGTTTCCCGGAAAAACTTTTTGCCGATGTATTTTCAATGAAAGGAAAAGCGTTTGCGAACGATTATTTCGAAATGCTACTCTATTATAAAAATGATTTAAGAGTGCGTTTAAAATCTTCAGTTTTCTGCAAAGAAGCGCATTACGCTTATATTTTGCATGGTGATAAAGGAAGTTTTTTACAAGAAAGAACAGACGATCAGGAAAACGAATTGGTTTCTGGCGCAATTCCCACTTTCAACGAAAACTGGATGAAACCTTTAAATGAACCCGACGGAATTCTTAATTATTTAAAAGAAAACTCCGATTCAGTAAGAATTCTCACGTCCAGCGAACCGGGAAATTACATGAATTACTATCAGGAGATTTATGAACATATCGTTTTCGGATACGCTTTGCCTTCACCAGCAATTGAAATCATTCCGAACATGAAAATCATTGAAGCCGCTTTGGAAAGTTCAAAAGAAGGAAAGGTTGTTGAGTTGACCAATCACTAAAAAAGTTTCCATTTTTAGCGATGGTTTTTCTATAGAATATTGAAGGTATTTTTCCTTAGAAATGAAGGTTATCTGTATATTTGAGTTTTAGAAAAAATATTAAATACAAACCTCAAAATAATATGTTAAAAAAAGGAGAGCACATCGAAGGAGTCCCAGCTGAACTTCAGTCATTGCTTGATAAAGACCAAAAAGCAAAAGACTTTTTTGAAACATTAT
The DNA here is from genome assembly GCF_049588135.1 of Kaistella sp. Taxonomy (GTDB): domain Bacteria; phylum Bacteroidota; class Bacteroidia; order Flavobacteriales; family Weeksellaceae; genus Kaistella. Next base: position 10,537 of record NZ_JBAVFG010000029.1, read on the forward strand.
CCAACTCCTACAAACAAGGATATTGCGACTGGGTTGGGTCGGCAAAGCAAGAAGCAACGAGAAAAACAAGAGCGGGAAAAGCTATTTTAATGCTTAGAAATAATCAAAAAACTTTAAAAACAGTTTAGGAATGAAAATAAAATTATTCTTTGTTGCCCTATTTTTCATGGCGACCATTTCTTGCTTCGGGCAACAAAGCAAAACTTGGGAAAAGTGGAATTGGCTAATCGGCGAATGGAAAGGCGAAGGCAGCGGAAAACCAGGACAAGGCAGCGGCACTTTCTCATTTGCTTTCAATCTTGATGAAAAAATTATCGAAAGAAAAAGTCATTCCGAATATCCGGCAACCGAAAACAAACCCTTAATTATTCATGATGATTTGATGATTATTTATCCTGATTTTAGTGGAAATCCTTCCAAAGCAATTTATTTCGATAATGAAGGACACACAATTAATTACACGATAATTTACGCTGATAAATCGATCGTCATGATCAGCGACAAAATCCCGAATGTTCCTATTTTCCGGCTGACTTATACTTTGCTTGATCCTGAAATCATCAATACCAAATTTGAAATTTCGCAGGACGGAATAAAATTCATGACTTATATTGAGGGGAAAAGTAAGAAGATAAAATAGGATTAGAATGTTTAAAAGCTGTTGCACATAAAGATTTTTTCAGTGCCCTCAAAAAGCTCAAGGCTTCAATGGAAAAGG
>NZ_JBAVFG010000030.1:0-3332 GCF_049588135.1 Kaistella sp.
CGTTCTTCGATCGGAACCAAAAACATATTGCAAACTGAGCAACGTTTTCCGGGTTCAAAATATACTTTTTCACCTTCGCATTCCATCGGGCAATAATAAACGGAACTTGGTGAGATTTTCTGATTCGGATTTTCGTTATGATTGTTACAACAGTTTCCCATATTTTTAAGAATTTATAGTGCAAATTTCAGAAAAACAAAAAGGAAGCTGTTATACATTTATGGAAAGATGTTAACGAATTTCGAATGAAAAAGACTTTAAATAAAAGGCAAATAGAAATTATTTTTAAACTTTATCCAGCGCAATTCTCTTTTTATCTTTGGATTTCAAAAACTGAGTAGGAGAGAAGCCAATCATTTTTTTAAATTGGTTCGAAAGATGCTGAACGCTTTTGTAGCCAAGTTTTTGAGAGATTTCAGTTAAAGTAAATTCGTTGTAAATGATGAGTTCTTTTACTTTTTCGATTTTTTGAAGAATAAAATATTGTTCTAAAGTCACATTTTCATTTTGCGAAAACAACTTTGAGATCGCGCTGTATTCTTTATTCATTTTTTCGGAAAGAAATTTAGACAAAACAAAATCCTCAGAAACATCTAAATCATTGATTTTAAGGATGATATATTTTTTAATGATCTCAATTTGCTTTTTCGATGAATCTTCCAAAATCTGAAATCCGGTTTCTTGCAATCGATTGTCAAGTTTCAAAATTTCCTTTTCATCGAAATTGTTTTTGGTTTCAACTTCTCCCAATTCGATATGCGAAATTTCCATTTTCAAATCATTGAAAACCTTTTCTACTGCAGTAATGCAGCGATTACAAACCATATTTTTAATGAAGATTTTCATCAAATTATTTAATAATTTTTAAATCGTTTTAGAATCTGATTGCCACAGTCGAAAATTTGTTTGTCAGAATATCCAAAATGATTTTCAGGAAGAGAATTGATTTTTATTTTTTCAGTTGGTGTATAATATAAAATTCTGTACTTATTATTTTTATCAGAAATAATTGACCTTTCAATTTTTACAATTTTATTGTCTTTTACAAAAAACATATCTAAAGTTTCAAAATATTCGCCACCGTTTATATTATAAAAAGCAATTAATTTATTCTTTTCTGAAAAAACGATGGTATTTCCTCCGCATGTTTTTTCATTGATTTCTAATGTTTTGTATTCGCTACTTTTTATTTTGGAAACTACCTCTTTTGAATATATGTCAATTTTTTCTATACTATTTTTTGTCTTATGACAAGAACTAAATAGAAGTAGAAAAATCGGTAATACAATATTTTTAATGAAAATCTTCATCAGTGTTTTTCTTTCAATCGGTCGGAAATATATTCGATTTTTGTTTTGCCGTGTTTGGTTGGTTTTCCTTCATTATCAATTCCTACAAAAATAATTTTATCAATGGTAATAATGGTTTGCTGCGTCATCATGTTACGAACTTCGCACGCCAAAGTGATGGAAGTGTTTCCAAAATCGGTCGCTTCAATCCCAATTTCGATGATGTCACCTTGTTTTGCCGAACTCACGAAATTGATTTCCGAGATATATTTGGTCACACAACGCGGCGTTTCGAGCTGAACAATGGCGTACAATGCGGCTTCTTCGTCGATCCATTGCAATAATCTTCCACCGAAAAGGGTGTGATTTGGGTTTAAATCTTCTGGTTTAATCCATTTTCTGGTATGGTAATTCATTTTGTATTTTTTAAATGATTAATGATAAATTAACGGGTAAAAACCAAGTTTGTTTTGGTAGAAAGTTTCTCATCAATTCTGTAATTTTCAAGGTTGAAACCTTTCACGTCGTTCAATGTTTTCGCTTGATTTTCAGCGCAATAGCGAACAACTAAACCTCTTGCGTGTTTGGTATAAACAACGATGGTTTTCAGTTTTCCGTCTTTCATTTCATAAAAATCGAAATCGATAATCGGGGCATTTATTTTCTTTTTATCAATGACTTTAAAATATTCTGTACTGGCTAAATTAAGGATTAAGTCTTTGGTTTTCAGTTCGCTATTGAGTTGTTCGGTTACTTTTTCGCGCCAGAATTCGTAGAGATTTTGGTATTGATCGAACTCGAATTTCCTACCCATTTCCAAACGATAAAGCATGATTTTGTCGGAAGGTTTCAAAAGTCCATACAATCCGGAAAGCATTCTGTAATTTTTCTGCAAATAATTGATGGCATTTTTATCTAAAATTTTGGCATCTAAACCTCTGTAAACCTCACCAACAAAGGCAAACATTGCGGGTGCAGATTCTTTATGATTTGGTTTTGCTTTCCATTTTTGGTTTCTTTCCCAGTTCTCGTCAGCTAATTTGGGTGAAATTTCCATTAAATCTGATAAATATTTGGGTGTTTTTTCTTTTAAATAAGTTTGAATAAAAGCTGCGTCTTCAATAAATTTTGGAGTGGTGGTTTTGAAAAGTTCCGTAGAATTTTCAATGTTCATGAGTTTTGCAGGCGAAGTAATGATTTTCATAAATAATTCAAAATTTAATATTCAAGGTTCAAAGTTAATTGGGTTTAAAATAAAATATTGAACTTTGAATTACAATGCTCCTTTTCCTTGTCTTAAAATTTCCGGTTCGCCACTGGTCAAATCTACGATGGTTGAAGCGACGTTATCACCATAACCTGCATCAATGACAATATCGACGAGATGGTCATATTTCTCGGCAATCAATTCTGGGTCGGTGGAATATTCGATGACTTCGTCATCATCTTTAATGGAAGTTGACGCAATCGGGTGTCCCAATTTTTCTACAATCAATTGCGGAATGATGTGATCAGGAACTCGAATTCCGACGGTTTTATTTCCTTTATAAGCCAAGGGAAGATTTTTGTTAGCTTCTAAAATAAAAGTAAATGGCCCGGGAATATTATTTTTCAAATACCTGAAAGTACTGGTGTCAATCGGTCTCGAAAATTCTGATAAATGACTTAAATCGTTACAGATGATAGAAAAATGGGCTTTTTCTAACTTGATTTTTTTGATTTGCGCAAGCTTTTCCATTGCCCGGATATCAAAAATATTGCAACCCAACGCATAAACCGTGTCAGAAGGGTAGATAATTAGTCCACCATTTTTTAAAGTGCGAACGACCTCGTCGAGGAGGTTTTCCTGTGGATTGTAGGGATAGATTTTCAGAATTTTTGCCATATACAAATTTACTAAAAATAGATGAATAAATATTTTTTGCAAATAATTTGGAGGTTTAGATAATAGTTGTATATTTGCACCACAATAACGCGGGGTAGAGCAGTAGGTAGCTCGTCGGGCTCATAACCCGGAGGTCGCACGTTCGAGTCGTGTCTCCG
>NZ_JBAVFG010000031.1:0-2345 GCF_049588135.1 Kaistella sp.
GACAATTCAATTGCTTTTTCTTTGTCTATAATTTGCTCTTGAAGGTTTTTTGTTGCTCCTTCTTTTTTTAGTGTATTGATGTAGAATTCAAAATCATCAATTAATGTTTCGTAAGTGTCTAAGCCTAGGATTTTACCAAGTGCATCATTTATGAAACTACCTTCTTCTTTAATAGATAAATTGGCGATTTCTGAAATTTTCTCAGCATCAAAAAATACAAATTTTGCAGCATCTACAGGAATGATGTAATCATTAATGAAATTAAATTTATCTTCTTCCTCATCAAATATTTCTAAGTTTGATATAGGGTCAATAATAGATAACTTTTCTTCCGTGTTTGACGTGTTTCTTGATCTTTTTATTATTACTTTATTGGCATTTGACGATAGTTTAGTGATTTCGGGTAACTCAATTTCTTCTATAAAAATACTAACAGAAAAAGTATCAATTCCTTCTTTTTTTGCGGACCAATTTATTGATTGTTGCATAAATGAAGAATAGTTTTTCTCTTTCTGAATCTCCTTTTTGAAATTATCATCTATTTGAGAAATTTTTTCTCCATACAAACACCACACAATTGATAGTAAAAAGTTGGTCTTACCATAACCATTTTTACCCCCAATAAGAACAATGTTTTTTTCATCACTAGTGGATAGATCAAAATCAACAGTCTTGTAATACTGTCTAAAATTGTTAATATTTATACTGGAAAATTTCATTTTATGGCTTTTTCAATTACATCAACAATTTTTTGTTGATGATAGTTAATACGTTTTATTTTTTTTGCCTTCACAGAATCTAACAAAGATTCTAAAGATTGATAATTAGTTTCTTTAACAGAGCAGATTTCTTTAAGTCTCTCGTTTTGTTGAATCTTGTTTTCTTTTATTTTCATAGATTATAGTTTTTCATTATTTCAAGCACTGAAAAATATTGTATTATTTCATTATCCTTAAGCTCATTTCTGCTACTTAGCTTTCGTTGGTTATAAAAAAACAAATAGAGATTTTCTTCTCCTGGCTTATTAGCAGAGGGTAACCGATGTTTAAATTTAAGAAAATTTATCAGTTCATTGTATTTTTCTTCTGAATTTGAAAGTCTTCTTCCATTTATTTTAGAATAATTTTCAAAAACCTTGGTAATTAGATTGGTTTTTATTGCATCTAATTCTTTTAGTTTTATTTTTCTCTTTTGTACATTCATCCATCTATATAATTTGATTTCTTCTTCAGGTACATTAATCGATAGAGGAAGTCTGTTTTCATTAGAAAGGAAAATAAGTAAATGTTCATATCTGCCCTCCCAAGATATTTGCTCAATGACATCAGATTTCTCTAATATTTTAAAAGCATCGGGATATAATCTTTTCTTCAAACCGACATAAGAATTTTTGAAAAAAGCAAAAACTTGGGAATCATCTATTCTTAAATTATAATAAATACTTTTTTCATTTGATTCGGGTCTGTATTTTAGCACATATTTAGTAATGTTTGAGATATGTTTTGGATCATTAAATTGTTCAAGAAATTCAATTGTTATACTTCTAATAGTTCCTCCCTTGAAATTCTCTAATTCATTTTCCCATTTTTTTAATCCAAACACGCTATTTCTTCCAACTGGCACAAATCCGTTTTTTCTTTTCATTGAAGCAGCGATTTTATTTTCATCAGTTTCATAATTTGGATATAGCTCAATTATTTTCTCAACCACTTCTTTAACTTTAGATGGTTTTCCTAATTTTTCTAGCGCTTCATAAGAATATTGATAAGCTTGCTTGATTGTGTTTTGTTTGAAAACAATATTGTCGTCTAAATCAAGATACATCTCAAATTCATCATTTATTATTTTTTCAGCCACAAGAAAAGCAGAATCAATTACTTTAATATCAAATTCTGAAATAAATCTTGATAAATAACTTTTAAAATTAAATGAGTAAGTTTCTTCAATTCGGTCATTTACTCTTTCGCTGATATCGTTAGCAAATGAAATAAAATCGACATCTGATATTTCTTTATTTACAATAAAAAAGTCGTTCCAATTATGTCGATTTCGGCTATTGACGAATTTTGGCAACAATATATCTTCCACATTCCCAATTACAACATAATTATCACTTAAGTATACAGAAAGAATATATGAAATGAATTCTTTCGAGAAATTTGTTTTGTTTTTATCATTTATTTCATTCACTAAATCTTTCTTGATCTCAATTATGTTTGTGGATATATCTAAACCATAATTTTTAAATAAATCATCATTAAAATTCTTAATGAATGAGAGTTTTTCAAATAACTCATTAATACAATCTTTTCTTATTTGACGTACTCTTTCCTTTGATAAATTAC
>NZ_JBAVFG010000032.1:0-9854 GCF_049588135.1 Kaistella sp.
AATATATCCTGCTTTGTGCAAAATATTATACCATTGCGCCAATTTTTTAATATCTGAAACATAAACTCTGTCGTGATCGTAATCTGCCAACGAAGCTTTCATCAAATCTCTCAAATCTGCATCTGATGATTTGTGAGAAATCGTTTCTTTATAATCTGTATTTTTTGCTACATTTTCGAAAACTTCAAACAAAGGAACTTCTTTATCAAAAGTGAACATTGCGATATTATCGAGCAAACTTACTTGGGAAGTATTTCCGATGCTTACTTTCTTTTTGGATAAAACATCTTCAATGATGAATCCATTTTTCAACTGCGAAATTAATTTGTAAAGGCCTGGTTTCCCAGAAATCGAAATTATTTTTTCTAACTTCATATTTTTTCTATTTAAATATTTAAAATTCAATGTTTAGATTCTCAGGTTTCAAGCCAATTCCAAACTTGGAATATTGACCTTAAAACCTAAAATTCATTTTTTTATTTCGGAAATCTCATTTTATAATTCACGGCAACATCGCCTTGCGAAATCTTGGTTAATTTTCCTTTGACCAATTTTTTCTTCAAAGAACTTAAATGATCGGTGAACAAAATCCCTTCGATATGATCATATTCATGCTGAATTACCCTTGCTCGCATATCAGAAAAAGTGTCGGTATGTTTAACGAAATTTTCGTCATAATATTCGATAAGAATCGTTTCTTTTCTTTTCACGTCTTCTCGAACATCGGGAATTGAAAGACAACCTTCATTAAACTTCCATTCTTCGCCGCTTTCTTCCAAGATTTTTGCATTAATTAAAACCTTTCGGAAAGTTTTTAATTCGTCTGCAATTTCTTCATAATCCTCATCTTCTGCAAGTGGCGAAAGATCGACGATAAAAAGGCGAATATCTAAACCGATTTGTGGTGCTGCTAAACCGATTCCGTTTGCAGATTCCATGGTTTCAAACATATTTGAAATCAGCTCTTTTAATCCTGAATAATCTTTGTCGATTTCGTGACAATTTTTTCTTAAAACCGCATCGCCAAATGCACGTATTGGTAATATCATTTCTGTTTCTGTTCTAAAAAATTCTGCAATATGATGGTTGCACTTACTTTATCTATTAATCCTTTTTCCTCTCTTTTCTTTTTGCTTTTTCCACTTTGAGAAATAAAGAAAGACGCCATTTTCGAGGTAAAACGCTCATCAAAACGATGAACTTCTATAGCTGGAAATTCGGTTTTAAATTTTTCCAAAAACTTTAATATATTGGTTTCTACTTCATTCAGGTTTCCCTTCAAATCGGTAGGAAGTCCTACTACGATTGCTTCCACATTATTTTCATTGAAATACTTTTTCAAGAAAACGAATATATTTTTAGTTTCCACGGTATCCAAACCCGAGGCGATCATTTGGAAATCATCGGTTGCTGCAATGCCGCAACGTGCTTTTCCGTAATCAATTGCAAGGATTTGTGCCATAGTTTGCAAATTTAAGAAAATTTAGTTAACCTATTTTTATACTTCATTCAATTTTTTTGCAAACCTATTAAAATAATTTATAATTTTAATCACCCAAAAATAATCTATATGAAAACGCTAATTCTTATTCGCCACGCCAAAAGTGATTGGCCAGAAAACACGGAAGATTTCGACCGACCTTTGGCTAAAAAAGGCTTTGTTGATGCTAAGAAAATGGCGACCTTCATGAAAAACAATCAGATTGAAATCGACAAACTCGTTTCGAGTCCTGCGATTCGCGCTTTAGATACTTGTGAAATTTTTGGTAAAACTTACGATCTAGAAATTGAAATCAACCAGAAATTATATAATCCTTCGGAAAGTAATTTCGAATCGGTCATTTTTGATTTGAGTGATGACCTGAATTCGGTCGCCATGTTTTCTCACAACAACGGGATTTCAAATTTTGCCAATCTCATGAGCGACGATATTTTTGTGCTGCCAACTTGTGGTGTTGCGGGTTTTGAAATACACTGCGATTCTTGGTCTGATTTTCATATTGCCAATAAAAAACTGACCTTCTTTTTTGAGCCGAAGAATATTTAAATAACAATTGTATAATGAAGTTCTCTATTTTATAATTACATTAGCTGACCCCTATTCCCTACCAACATGAAAATTGAAGAAACCGCTATTGACCACATTCGGTTTAGACCGAGATTTAAAATATTCACCGAAATATCTCGGGAAGATTACACTATCTATTTGAAAAAATTTCTAGTTGAAAGAGCTGCTGATTTTGAAGGAAGCGTGAATAAGGAAATTTCAATAATCACGGTTCGAACTGAGCAAAATAACTACTGGAATCCTTGTCTTTCGCTAAGAATAGAAACTGATTCCGACGAAAACAAAACCGTTATTCGTGGTGTTTTCGGCCCAACCTCTGCGGTATGGACTTTTTTTATGTTTCTCAACTTCATTTTCGGAATTATGTGGATGGTTTTCATCACCATTTGGTTCGTAGAAAAACAGATTAAAAGTCATGATTTCCCATGGGCCCTTAGCTTTTCAATAGCAATGTTGGTCTGCTTAGGTTTAACTTTTGCAGCAGCCAGAATCGGAAAATGGCAAGGTAAAAAGCAAATGCAAAAACTTCGAGAATTCGCAGAAGAATCTGTTCAAAAATTATCACGCTGAAATTTAATGCTGATTTTCAGATGCTTCTATAGCTTTTCTTTTTTCTTGTTCTTCTAAAATCTTTGGCAGATTCGGCTCGATAGCGGCATTCATATCTTTAACAGAAATATTGTTCGACTTAGGATTTATACTCAAGTTTTTCCAGGGTTTTTTAGCACCCCACTTATAGTCCCCAAAAACAATTACCGGTGTTCCATTTGCTTTTACGGTTGTACCCCCTATATTTAAAATCCACTGATCTGCCCAGCCATATAAGAACTTTGCATCATTCATCAACAATCTTAAACAAGAATGAGAGGCAGGATAACCTGGTAAATCATACTGATGCCACCCAATTCCTAAAGTATTTTGAACATTGAAATTATAAGGAAGTTTCCATTCACTCGATACGCTGGAAATTGACAATTTTTTTTTCCAGTTGGTAAACATTAAACCTCTCTTGGTTTGCGCTGCTTTTGAACCCATACTTGTAGGACCCCATCTGATGAGTTTTCCGTTTTGGTAAACGGAAAAAGCCTGAATTTTATAAGAAAATAAAACTATTTTATGAACGCCTTTCAAAATTTCTAAATTTTGGGGGAATGGCGTATAAACCATCAAAGTTGAATCAATTCTATCTGGAATAGAAAGCGTATCAGCCCGCCATTTATTCTTTAAATCAAGGCGGTTAAGCGCTAAAATCACATGCTGATCCTCCTGCGAATATTCTTTATTAAAGACAGCCATTGCCGAATCCCTTTTCTTTTTTGGAAAACAAAAGTCGTGATAAACAACCGTATTCCTTTTAACAGAATCCTGTATCAAAGAATCTTTATTAATCCTCTCTATCGAATCATATTTCTCAACCTGAACTTCTTGCGAATCAAACGTTTGCCCTTTCTCACATTGCAGCGAAAATGAAATAACGGAGAACAAAAGAATCAGATTGCAAAGCTTTTTTAGGGAAAATGTAAACATGGTTTATTTTAACTAAGTATTTACTTAAAATACCACTAACAAATGTAGCCATTAAATTTCAAAATAACTATTCAAAATTTAAATCTAAAAGTAGAATCCAAAGTGCCAAATATTTAAAATAAATAGCTCAAAATTAAAATATTAGCCTACAGTTGATTTCCTAAATACCAATTCATTGACTTTAACATTTATTTAACATATTTTACTATCTTTGCTTTCTTGAATTTGAAAAACCAATTGATGATTTAGAAATTTACTCCTGAATTCTATTTAAAACTATTTACCGTTAAAAATATATGGTGCAAATTTTCATTTTCAAAGAATACCACAACTCCCTTAAAACCAAAAACCAATGAGCGTAGTTGCACGACAGGGTTTTAAATATTCCCTAATCGGATATTTTGGTTTCTTACTGGGAACCATTTCTGCGATTTTTGTTTTCCCGTATGACATGGAGTTTTACGGAAAGTTGCGCTACGTTATGCCGACTGCCGAAATGCTTTTGCCCATCATCGTTTTTGGACTCTCATTTTCAAATGTTAAATTCTTTCATCAAACCCAAAAAGACGGTAAACATCAAAACTTACTCTCGCTTTCCTTGGTTGGAATTTTGCTGAATTTCATCATTTTTTCGATTTTATTTTTCGCATTCTTTCAACTGTTTCCACAATTCAAAAGTTTACAGTTGTGGAAAATGAAACTTTTAATTCTTCCACTTATTCTTATAATGGCCTTGTCTGCGGTTTTTAATAAGTATATTACCAATTTCAAACGGATTGTCATTCCCAATATTTTTGAAAATCTCTTTCCAAAAATCGCAAATTTAGGAGCCTTTACTTTATTTTTCTTTTTAGGCGTTTCTGAAAAAGGATCGTACGGATTTTTCTTAGGAATGTTCCTCTTATCATTGGTAGGATATTTTTTCTACGCCAATAAACTCGAAAAAATACAGCCAGATTTCAGTACAGATTACGTAAAAAAAGATCATCTTTGGAAAGAAATTCTCAACTACAGTTTTTACGGATTTTTAGGAAATATTGGGAACTATATCGCTTTTCGAGTAGATAATTTCATGATTGGTGAATTCTTAAATTTTGAAGAAAATGGAGTGTACAGTATTATTTTATCCATTCTTTCGTTCATATTAATTCCACAAATGGGATTGTTTAATATTTCAGCTCCAATCATCAATAAAACCATTGCTGAAGGCGAATTCGAAGAGCTCGATCGTTTTCATAAAAAAACTTCATTAACGCTATTTTTTCTCGGAGCCGTTTTATTTTCCTGCATTTTGGTAGGATTCCCGTACTTAACGAATATTATTAAAAACGGAGATCAGTTGCGACAAGCAGAACCCGTAGTTTGGATTTTAGGATTCGCCATGATTTTCGATTTAGCCACCGGTTTCAACGGACATATTATTTCACTCTCCAAATATTATCGATTCAACATTGTAATCATGTTATTTTTAGCAATTACAACTATTGCACTAAACTATCTTTTTCTCACCAAAACCGAATTCGGAATCATCGGAATTGCGATGGCAACAGCGATTTCGCTTACCCTTTTCAATATGATTAAAATTTATTTTAATTATGCGAAATTCAAAGTTTTCCCATTGACGATTGAGATGATGTACGTTCTGATTATCTGTACTTTGGCAATTACTTTAGCAATTATGTTCCCGGTAACAAAAAGTAATTTGTTCAATCTTTTATACAAACCTGCATTTGTGCTAATCGTAATTTTCGGTGCAAATCATGTAATGAAGATCTTCCCACTTGAAGATTATTTGAATAAGAAATTCTTTAAAAGTATTTTTAAATTTTAATAAGAGTTTCAAGAGTTTTCTCTAACTCATTTAAAATTTTTTCTTTATTAAATTTCTTCTGAAAATCATAATTTATCGACTTTTCACAGTTCAATAACTGCTCTTCGATATTGCTTTTTTCCAGAATAATAAAGGCTTGGGAATTCGGATAATTTTCTGGAAAGATTACAATTTTCCCATATTTAATGGTATCTCCGATATTGCCACTCATTTTGGTTTTACCGTATATTTCTTTGTTGTTGAAAAATTCGGTTTCCGTTTGGATCGGACACCACAAAACATGAGCTTTTTTCATCCAATCATCAAAAATATCCTGTGAGACTTTTTCGGTGAAATATTTTAACGAAATATTTTCGGGCTTACTTTTTTCAAAATCTGTTAACCACACCAACTCCTTCCCTTTTGCTTTTCCTAAAAATACAAATTGGAATCGAGTTTCTTTTTTAAAGGTTTTTATACTTTTCAAAACATGAAAATAATCTCTTCGTTCCTGAGAAACGGTTCCTGGGACAACAATCGTGAAAATTTCTGAAGATTGTTTTTCATTAAATTCGTTAAAAAATATCGGCAAAAATTTCATTTTGTCCTGAACTAAATTTTCATCCAAAACCAAAAGATTTTTGGCATTTTCAAAAACTTCAGGCGCAGAAAGCAAATCCTCTTTCAGCCAAAGTTTTAAACGATATTTAAAATCCTTTTTGAAAATATTTTTAAAAAGTTGAAATCGCGAAATTTTTATAAAATTCAGATTGTGAACAATCACAGAAGTATTGAATTTTCGGGAAATTTCGTTGAATAAATTAAAATATCGATGAACAGTTCCGATAATTATCAAATCGTAATTTTGATTTTTTAATTGATTCAACAATTCGGAATTTTCCGTCAAAAAAATAGTTGAATTTTGTTTTCCAATTTGCTTAATCATTTTTTCCGAAAAATAATAATCTACAGAAAACTCGTTGGAATCATTCATTAATTCCATAAAATTCGCAGCAATTTCTGCGTGCGTATCGAGCTCGATGTAAGCGATTTTTTTCAAAATTTAATACACTTTTCTTCCATTAGAAAACGTTTCCAAAACTTTAGATTCCAAAATTTTATTTTCCTCAACTTTCATTAAATCCTGATTCAAAACCACAAAATCCGCAGATTTCCCTACTTCCAAACTTCCCAATTCATTTTCCTGAAACGCTGCTTTCGCCGCCCAAATCGTCATTCCACGCAATGCTTGTTCTCTCGTTAAAGCATTTTCTTTCTGGAAACCATTTATCGGAAAATTTTTGGCATCTTTTCTCGCAACCGCTGCAAAAAATGTTTTAATCGGATTAATTTCCTCCACCGGAAAATCGGTTCCCAACGGAAGCCAACCGTTTTGTTTCAGCAAATCTTCGTAAGCGTACGAATATTTCAACCGTTCTTTTCCTAAACGATCTTCCGCCCAATACATATCCGAAGTCGCATGAGTAGGCTGCACAGAAGGAATGATTGAATATTTCCCAAACAAATCGAAGTCGTTTTTGTCAACAATTTGAGCGTGTTCTATTCGCCATCTTCGGTCGTTTTTCACGCCCAAAACATCGCCATAAATTTTCAGAATCGTGCGGTTTGCAGAATCACCGATCGCATGCGTACACATTTGCAAGTTACTTTTAATCAATAATTTAGCTAAATTTTCGAAATGTTTTTGGTCGCTCAAAAGAAAACCTCTCCATCCTTTTTTGTCTGAATAATCGTGCAACAAACAAGCTCCTCGCGAACCAAGCGCACCATCGGAATAGACTTTGAAACCGCCAAAAGTGATATTTTTATTGGTAAATCTTCCTTTTTTTATCCATTTATCATAATAGTTTGGATTGTCTTCGAGCAAAGCAAAAATCTTCATTTTCAGCACATTTTGCGTTTGTGCTTTTTCAAGCAAACCAAAAGTATGTTCGGTAATTCCGCAATCGTGAAGCGAAGTTAAACCGTATGAAAAACACGTTTTCTGCAAATCTTCAAAATACTGAATCGCCATTTTATCATCAATTTCGGGAATAAATTTTTCCACCAAAAGCATCGCATTATCGACTAAAATTCCGGTGAGTTTGCCGTTTTTTTGTTCGATTTCTCCGCCCCCGATTTTCGTATTCAAATTAATTCCGGCAATATCCAACGCTTTTTGGTTGGCAATCGCAGCGTGACCGTCAATTCTTTTCAGATAAACCGGACGATTTGGAAATAACTCGTCGAGCTTTTCTTTGGTTGGAAATTCTTTTATTGCCCAATCATTTTGATCCCAACTTCTTCCGTACAACCATTCTTTAGGCGCAGTTTTGGCATATTCGGAAATTTTGGCAACGATTTCGTCCCAAGATTTTGTTCCCCAAAGTTCGCATTTCCATTGATCCGTCGCAAAACCTGTGAAATGACAATGTGCATCGATAAATCCCGGAAACACAGTTTTTCCGTAAAGATTTTGAATATTTTTCGATTTGAATTTCTTCAGAATTTCGTCATTTTTCCCGACTGCAACAATTTTTCCGTTCGAAATTGCCATTGCTTCGGCAATATCAAAATTTTGATTTACGGTATAAATTTTTGCATTTTGAATAATTAAATCGGCGTTTTTTTGTGCGGAAATTAATCCAATAAAAAACAGCGTTAAAATGGAAATTATCTTTTTCATATTTTTTATTTTCTATTAAACATTTGTTTCCAACGCAAATTCCGAATGAATTGAATTTCTTCTTTCGATAATTCCCGGTTTCCCTTTTGTTTTAAAAACGATTTCATCGTGGTATAAAATTCTGAAACCGATTTATTTTTTAATGATGATTTTGCAGAAGAAATTGTTGCTAAAGGAAAACTCAAACCAATATTATAAAAATATTCGCCTAATTTTTCCGCCTTTTGATTTTTGTATTTGTAAGCCGTCGGGCGCAAATGTTTTACCCACAAATCCCTTATGGTAAAGGCTTCCCAACCATTTTTCTTCGCCAACATGACATCAATATTATCCCAACCCAAAACTGGACGCAAACCATTCATCGCCTGAAAACATTCTTTTCGATACGATTTTATCGGTCCACGAATATGATTTTTGGAAGAGATATTTTCGAAAATCCATTGGCGTTTTTCATCTTTAAAATCGAAAGCCAAAGCTTTTTCAAAAACAGATTTTCTAATTTTAACAATTCCCGAAACCATTCCAGCTTTTGGATTCTTTTCATAAATGTTGTTTACTTTTTCCAAATAATTTTTCGGAAAAATAATATCGGCATCGAATTTACAGATGATTTCAAAATCCTTTAAATCAACAATTTCCAAACCTCTATTAAAAGTTCTCACGACTTTTGCGCCAGGTTCATGTTCGGATTCCTTTAAATTTTGAATTTTAAACTTTGAATTTTGAATGATAAAATTCTCAACAACTTCCTGCGTTTTATCCGTGGAACCATCATTCACAACAACACAGAAAAAACCCTGAAACGTCTGATTTTCCAGAGATTTCAAAGTGAAAAGAATATTTTTTTCTTCGTTGTGCGTGGGAATTATAATGAGAAACTTCATCGTTTACTTGATCTCATCATCCCATTCTTTGATAGTGACTTTTGCAATCAAACCTTCTGAAACAAAAGGATCTCTTTTCACAAATTCTTCGGCTGCAGATTTATCAATAAAAATTGCCATCGCACCTTCACCTGGATTTGCAAATGCGCCAGTTCCTAAAACTTTGCCCGTTTTTATAAATTCATCTTCTACCACTTGATGTTTTGGAAAAACCTCCATAAATTTTTCCATAGGAGCATCTGAGTGCTCGTAAAATACTACTGCTTTCATGATTTAAGATTTAAAATTTTAAACGTTGAACCTTCTGACTATTTTTTTTGATAGCGTTCCTCTGGAACGCCACGCATTATTATAAATTATTTTCTACACAGATAGAGTTCCGCTAGAACTCGCAATTCATCAAATCATCTCATCAACACTGCTTTCATAATTTTAGATTTTAGATTTTAAACGTTGAACCCTCTTACTACTTTTTTTGATAGCGTTCCTCTGGAACGCCACGCATTATTATAAATTATTTTCTACACAGATAGAGTTCCGCTGGAACTCGCAATTCATCAAATCATCTCATCAACACTGCTTTCATAATTTTAGAATTTAAATTTTAAACGTTGTACCCTCTGACTATTTTTTTTGATAGCGTTCCCCTGGAACGCCACGCATTATTATAAATTATTTTCTACACAGATAGAGTTCCGCTGGAACTCGCAATTCATCAAATCATCTCATCAGCACTGCTTTCATAATTTTAGAATTTAAATTTTAAACATCAAATTTCTTACTTTTTCTTAAATTATCACATTTTTAATTATCTCATTCGAAAATCATCAGTTCGGTTCAGGAGGAACCATATCTGTGTAGAAAATATAATTGAAATTG
>NZ_JBAVFG010000033.1:0-8943 GCF_049588135.1 Kaistella sp.
GGGTCAACATTTTTTGACAGATGAAAACATTGCCAAAAATATTGTAGATGGTTTAACTTTCGAAAACAAAAATCAAGTCTTGGAAGTCGGTCCCGGAATGGGCGTGCTCACCAAATATCTTTTAGAAAAAGACGCAGAAATTTTTGTGGCAGAAATTGATACCGAATCGATCGAATATTTAAAAAGTCATTATCCGAAATTAGAAGATCATCATTTCGTCGGTGATTTTCTTAAATTAAATTTAGCAGAATCATTTGAAGGGCAAGTCTCTGTAATTGGGAATTTTCCGTATAATATTTCGTCTCAAATTTTATTTAAAATTATCGATTATTACGATCGAGTTCCCGAAATGGTTGGGATGTTTCAAAAAGAAGTTGCCGAAAGAACAGCCGCCGTTCCGAGAACGAAAGACTATGGAATTTTGTCGGTTTTAGTTCAAGCTTTATATGACGTCAAATATCTATTTACCGTTCATGAAAACGTCTTTAATCCGCCACCAAAAGTAAAATCGGGCGTTATTCGGTTAACTAGAAATCCGAAACCAGGTTTAACCGGAAATGAGGTTCTGTTTAAAAGAATTGTAAAAGCAGGTTTTGGTCAAAGACGTAAAAAATTATCAAATTCACTGAAAGTTCTCGACATTCCGGAAGCTTTAAAAAACCATGAATTTATGGATAAACGTGCGGAAGAACTTTCGGTGCAAGATTTTATTGCATTTACAATAGAATGGAAAAACGCATTATAATTTCTTATCAAGTTAAATTGTAGAAACATATCTTTAATTAAAAATCCTTTGATACGCCTAAACCGAATAATGCAAAATCGTATTTTGCAGGATCTTCGGCATCAAATTTTCTTAATGCCAAATCCATTTCCTCTACGGTTTTCCAGTCGTTCTGTTTTCTTTGAATGAGATTCAGTTTTCGGGAAATATTTCCGGTGTGAACATCCAAAGGAATTGACAAATATTTCTGATCAATACTTTCCCAAATCCCGAAATCGACTCCTTTTCGATCTTTTCGAACCATCCAACGAAGGAACATCATTAATCTTTTGGCAGAAGAATTTTTGTAGGTTGAACTTACGTGTTTCTTACTTCTGTGAATATTTTCTCCAATAAATTTTTCACGAAATCGGTGTAAAGCGTGGTAGAAATTCTGCTCGTTACTTTGAATTAAAAAAAGATTTTCTAAACTTTCATTTTCAGTATAAATTCTTTTTAAATGAAGAATAAATTGCTGAAAATCTTCGCCATTAAAAGTCCTGTGAATACTTCTCTTTTCTAAAGATTCCAATTCTTTTTCCGATACATTTTTCACAAAATCAAACGGTGAGTTTTCCATAAAATTCAGCATTTTTTCAGCATCATTAATAATAGATTTTCGGTTTCCCCAGGAAATTGTAGCAGTAAGAAATCCGGCAATTTCAATATCCTGTTTCAAAGAAAAACGGTGAGGAATAGAAATCGGATCGTTTTCGATAAAATTGGGATTATTGTAGAAATCGGCTTTTTCGTCGAGGAATTTTTTTAATTCTGAGGAAGTCATTCTAAATTTTGTTTTATTAAAATTTTCTATAATTGTCTGCTTATAATACTATCTTTATTTAAAAACATTTTATCAATCGAAATAATATTGAATTTTTCAAATCAGTATATTTTGCAAACTTTCTACAATAGGTTCCGCTCCTCTGGAGCTTCTTAGTTTTGATGTTTTTATTTGCTACCAATATTTCGGTGTTTTCCACTTTTATCAAAAATTTTAATGAAAGAAAATACAAAGACTTTTTTGGAAATTTAAGTAGAATACACCAATTAAATCTTCACGGCTTCCAAAGCTTTTGGTAAAAAACTGTTCGGGAAAACTTCTCTTGCTTCATCAGTGAAAACCGTTAAATCACTATAACGATTGGAAAAATGTCCTAGAATGAGTTTTCCTACATTGGCTTTTCTGGCGATTCTTGCAGCTTCTAATGCAGTTGAATGTCCGGTATAATCTGCCATTTCTTTTAAATCGTGGAGGAAAGTAGATTCATGATAAAGAACATCTACGTTTTCGATAATAGGAATTATTTTTTCCGAATATCGTGTATCGCTACAAAACGCATAAGAAACCGATTTTGTTGGTTCGGTAGTTAAAATTTCATTTTTCAAAACATAACCATCGCTCAAAACAAAATCTTTTCCGAGCTTCAAATTATGGTAATCGCAGGTTTCTATTTCGGGATATTTCCACACTTCCTGCATATTAAGATGTCTTTCTTTTGGCTTTTCTCTGAACAGATAACCATTGCAATAAATCCTGTGATTTAAAGGAATGGTGAAAACCTCTAACTTATAATCTTCGTAAATTTTCTCTGAGTTTTTACTGTGTAATTCGTGGTAAATGACTTCGAAACCTTTATGCGTTTCTGTTAATTTAAAAATCGTTTCAAGCAATTCTTTGATTCCTTTCGGACCATAAACATGCAAAGGTGTTTCCCGTCCTAATAATCGGAAAGAGGCGATTAATCCCGGTAAACCAAAACAATGATCGCCATGAAGATGCGAAATAAATATATGATTGATTTTTGAGAACCGTGCTTTTGCTTTTCTCAACTGAACCTGTGTTCCCTCACCACAGTCGATGAGAAAGCAACGTTCATCCATTTCTAGGAATTGTGCAGTAGGAGATGAATTCACCGTGGGAATTGCAGAGTTGAAGCCGAGAATAGTTAGGTGTGCGCTCAAAAGTGTTGGATGTTTGGTGTTGGATGTTTAATGCTGGATGATGGATGATGAGTTGCTGGAAGTCTTTAAATTTAAACAAATCTACTAATTATTTCGGGGATTTTGAAAAGAAAAACAGGTCTTGATTTTAGCCCCGATTGCAGCGGCATCCTTTTTTGAGGAGGAACGACGAAAAAAAGATACAGCGGAAAGCGGGACCGAAATTTCTAAGAAGCGAAAATCCTGTTGCTCCTAAAAAAAGAAATCCCGAAAACGAGTTCCGGGACTTACAATTTAAATTATTTTGTATTTAATTTTTTGAATCTTATGTAAGAGACAACTGCCAGGGTAAGCATAAAGGCGATTCCCAAATAAACCCAAATCGGAACCGGAACAGGATCACCTGCTGCGTAAGAATGCAATCCACTCAAGTAGTAGTTTACACCGAAATAAGTCATTACAATCGTGCTGATTGAGAATAGAGAAGCGACGTGGAATGCCCATCTACCTCTTAATCCAGGCACTAATCTCATGTGCAAAACGAAGGCGTAAACCATAACAGAGATAAAAGCCCAAGTTTCTTTTGGATCCCAACTCCAGTATCTTCCCCAAGATTCATTGGCCCAAATCCCACCCATGAAAGTTCCTACCGTTAAGGCGTATAATCCTATGGTTAAAGACATTTCTGATACAATCGTCAATTCTTTGATCGTGGTATCGTGGTGAATTTTATAGATCTTTTTGTCGGAGAAAATATAGAAAAACAACGTGATGATCGCAATTACCATCGAGAGTCCGAAGAATCCGTAACTCGAAGTAATAATCGCCACGTGGATAATTAACCAATAAGATTTCAGTACCGGAACGAGCGGTGTAATTTGCGGATCAAGTGCAGAACCACCGTGTGCAAAGCCCATCATAATTACTGCTACCATAAATCCTGCCGCAGGAATCAAGGCGTTTGAGTTTCGGTACAATAACAATCCAGCTGTTATACCAACCCACGAGATGAAGATAATCGCTTCGTAACCATTACTCCAAGGTGCGTGACCAGAAATATACCATCTTCCGACTAAACCTAAGAATTGCAGGAAATAACCAACCAGACCAACAAGAATTAACCCTTTGATTATTTTATTTAAAATCTTATTCGGTTTGAATAATTCGATGAATCCTAACAATAATAATAAACCACCGATTACCGAGTAGAACATCAATAAGTAAAAGTTGATGTTTGCTTTGTTCATCAATACCTCCAGGTTTATTTTTGATTCACTCGGGACTACATTTTTACCCCAGGTTTTTTGATATTGCTCTAATTTTATTAATTCTGCATCTGCTTTGCTCCAGTTTCCTGATCTTTGTGCTTCTAATACTGAAGAAAAATAAGGTCCCATCACTTCCTGTGAAGCTGGATCCGGTTCGAAATTTTGATCTAACCAAGAATGCCAAGTACTATTCGGATCGTTTTTCACAGGAACAATTCTCATGAACTGTCCGCTGAAGAATTCGTTAAATGCCTGAACGCGGTCATTTACGGCAATTACTTCTTTATCGTAACGGGTTTGTGCCGCAGGTTTTTTTCTGAATGCTTCTTGATAATCTTGTTCTAAAACATAATGAAGAGCTCCAGTTTCGTCAGCAGGGAAAAGCGACATCAACGTAGTGTACCCTTCGTCGTTGGCTTTTGTTTTATTTTTTAATTCGTCGCCACCTTTGTCACCCACTTTAATTAAAGGAACCATGGTCCAACTTGCAGTATCGGTATTGATTGATAAAAACCATTGATCCGCTGTTAAATGTTTTCCATCAGTTCCACGGAAGGCATCTTTTTTATATAATTTTCTAAGAACATCTAACGCCTGAGTATTCATAGGAACAATTCTACCTTCATAGTTTTGAACCAATAAATAACCAAATTTATCTGCGTGCTCTTTATCAATTTTATTTTTGGCAATAATCTCGTCAGCGGTAATAGGCTTTGGAGATTTCAACATCCTTGCATTCTGCTGTTTTCGAGGAGCAGGTTCGGCAGTTAACACATCTGCAGCACCGTGGCCATGACCGTCATCTGCAGAATGAACATGCTCACCAGAACCATCAGTATTACCGTGGGTTTCAATTTTCTGGGCATTAAAATTTAAAGTCAGTAAAATTAATAAAAGCGTTGCTGTTTTCTTTTTACTAACGTTTTTCAACATTTGATTCAGTTTCCAGAAATGAGTTCCTTTCCAAAAGAAAATAACAAACATTCCTGTGAATAAAAAGAAATATCCAATATAAGTAAGCAGTGTTCCCCAGAAATCATGATTTACAGAAAGAACAGTTCCTTTTCTATCCGGATCAAAACTTGACTGGAAGAACCGGTAACCTTCATGATTCAAAACGTGGTTCATATAAATTCTATAAGGCGTTTGTTTTCCATTTTCAATGATTTGAACGTGACTTTCGTAGGCACTTGGCGAAGAACTTCCCGGATAAGTTTCCATCACAAATTTTTCCAGTTTTAAAGAAAATTGCGTGGTATATACTTTCGGTCCGAATCCAAGAATAATATTCATTCCGTCTAAAGAGATTTGTTTAAATGCATTTGGATTTCCTTTTTCAACCGGAAGATCAACAATCACTTTGGATTTTGGCCCCTGTACTTCCACTTTTAAATTATCAGAAACATCTTTATCTTTTTTACGATCACCTTCGTAGGCAATGAGGTTTCCCTTCATTAAACCTTCAGGAACAACCAACTTCAAATCATTTATAGAATATAAACTTCTTAAAATTAATGGTTCATATTCGTCTTTTTTCGTCGTCCCTTTTGCTTGCGTTGCCATGGTCATATACTCTGATTCTACCGGCGTTTTAATAAGCAAAGTTCCATTGGTATTATTAAATTCTACAGCACCATCAATCGCTCTGTTGAAAGAAACCAAAGTTCCGTTTACTAATTTAGAATCACCAGGTTTGATGTAGATATTTTCACGTCCAGTTTGTCCTGTAGAAACCAAATGAAGATATTCTGTTCCGGCCGGATCTACGACCAAACTGTCTTTTTTACGCTGGATAAAATCAAGCGCTTTTACAGAAATCTTTTTATCATGATATTCGTAACTGGCGCTAAAATTCTTATGAAGTGGTGACATTAAATAAGGAACATCCTGATAATTAAGAACATCGCCTTTTTCTTCGATTTGAATTTTAAAGAAATTTTTGTCGGTGATAATTTCGTTGGATGTTTCGCCTTCGCGGATGTGCATAATTCCTTCAAAACTAATATATCGGGTGACTGCACCTCCGAGGAATATCAAAATAAATGATAAGTGAAAAACCAAAACCGGCCATTTTTCTCTGCGCCAAAGTCGGTATCTTGAAATATTACCTACGAAATTTAAAATGAGTAAAAGCATCACGAGCTCAAACCATTTTGCATCGTAAATCAGTGCTTTTGCGGTAGGAGTTCCGTAATCATTTTCCAGAAAAGTAGCATAACCCATTGAAGCAGCGTACACTAGCAACAAAACCGCCATGGTTCTGGTCGAAATAAGAATGTTTTGAATTTTTTTCATGAGAATCTAAAACTTTACTTTTAACTGAAAAAAAGTTTATTCTTGATTTCAGGTATTTTAATTTAGAATAAATTGAATGCTTGCAAAAATACAATCTATAAATTGAATTAGCGAATTTGGAAACTGTTATTTATCAGTTTAACATAACGGAAATAAGCATAAAATCAACTGATAAATTCTTCTGCTCTCACTTTTTTGACAGTCGGATCATCCTCATCCTTAAGCTTTAAAGGAGGGGGATATTTTCCAGATCTACTTAAAAGATTAAATCCCCACTTTTTCTACGACAATTCCCGGATTGATTTCCAAGATCTTTTGTAAGAAAAGATCTTGCTCTTCTGGTGTAATATAAAGGTCGTTTTTGAATCTGGAGGAAATAATTAAACCTTTTGTAGCCGTGCCGTGTTTATGCAGACCAACCCACATTGTTTTCCCCGAGGTGATCGTCGTGATCGTTCGAATGTCCACTTTATAAATGGGATAAAAAAGATCGACTTTTATAAATTCATCTTCTATTTTGATTTTCAAAAGGAAAAAAGTTGATACCATAAATAATAAAGCCACGATCCAGATTCCTGCCATAAAACTGAACATCGAAGGATCATGAGCTGCATTGTAAACAAAAAGGGTCATTATTAAAATAACCAATAACATTGCACTATATAAACCTAGAAAAGTTTCACCAATTTTAGTTTTAAAAACCAATTTTTCTGTATTCATTTTAATGATTCGTATCATTCAACATCGGTACAAATTTGTAAGCCCCAAATTCTTCCCTTTCAAATTCTCTTTCCGATCTTTTGGTAAATCGTGTCAGGATTTGCTCGTCGGTTTTTCCTAAAGGAATCACCATTTTTCCTCCAATTTTCAGTTGATGAAGTAATTCGGTCGGCAAAGTTTCTGCTCCGCAAGTCACGAGGATTTTATCGAAAGGCGCAAAAGTCGGCAACCCAGCAAAACCATCGCCAAAACTTTGAAATTTCGGACGAAGATGCATTTCTCTTAATTTTTTCTGCGAAAAATCGTGCAAATTTTTTTGTCTTTCAATCGTGTAAACCAAAGCGTTCATTGCCACCAAAACCGCAGTTTGGTAACCACTTCCTGTACCAATTTCCAGCACTTTTTCTTTTTCATCGAGTTCTAAAAGTTCGGTTTGTTCGGCGACTGTTGAAGGATGAGAAATCGTTTGTTTTGCCAAAATCGGGAAAGCGCGGTCTTCGTAAGCGTAATCTTCAAAAATACTTTCCAGAAAAAGATGGCGCGGAACTTCGCTCATCGCTTTCAAAACTTTCTCATCGGAAATCCCAATTTTTTCCCGAAGATATTCTACCAAAATTTTTCTTTTCCCTTTATGTACAAATGAATCCTGCATGGCACAAAAATAGGAATTAGAATTGAGATTTGGAGATTTGAGATACGAGACTTTTTGATTTCAGATTTCAAAGTCTTTCATCTTTTATCTTTCTTCTATTCGTCTCATGACTAAAATTATTATCTTTGGAAAAATTTAATTTTCTATGCTAAAAGCAGGTTTAGTTGGCGCAGGTCATTTAGGAAAAATCCATTTAAAATTATTAAATCAGTCGGAAAAATACGAGTTAGTCGGCTTTCACGATGCTGATTTTGAAAACGGAAAAAAACTCGAAGCAGAATTCGGGTACAAATATTTTGAAAAATTCGAAGATTTATTAAATGAAATCGAAATGCTCGATATTGTAACGCCAACCCTTTATCACTACGATTATGCGATGAAAGCAATCGGAAACCGCAAACATTTTTTTATTGAAAAACCCATCACGCAAACTTTAAAACAGGCGGAAGAAATTCTCTACAAATGTCGTGAACACGGAATAAAAGCGCAAGTTGGACATGTTGAAAGATACAATCCGGCGTTTATTGGTTCGAAAGATTTCATCAAAGATCCGATGTTTATTGAGATTCACCGTTTGGCAGAATTTAATCCGCGCGGAACCGATGTTTCTGTGGTTTTAGATTTGATGATTCACGATTTGGATATTTTACTTTCCATCGTGAAATCGAAGGTGAAAAACATTCACGCAAGCGGCGTTTCTGTGGTTTCAAAATCTCCGGATATTTGTAATGCGAGAATAGAATTTGAAAACGGTTGCGTCGCGAATCTCACGACTTCCAGAATTTCGATGAAAGCGATGCGAAAGTCTCGGTTTTTCCAGAAAGATGCTTATATTTCTGTTGATTTTTTAGAGAAAAAAGCAGAAGTAATTCGCATGAAACCGGCACCGGAAAACCCGACCGATTATGATATGATCATTGAAAATGCGGAAGGTGAAAAAAACCAAATTATTTTCGAATATCCAAACATTCAACCGAATAATGCAATTCTTGATGAACTGGAAAGTTTTGCCGATGCGATTACCGAAAATAAAAATGTAGAAGTTTCTTTGGAAGACGGAACGGAAGCGCTGAAAGTGGCTTTGGAGATTGTGAAGTTGATTTCTTAATTTGATAATATGCTAATATGGTAATATGGTAATTTGAAAATGAAAAAACTTCTATTTAATATTTCTTTAGTTTTCATTTTAAATCTTTTTCTTCAGTGCAAACAAAATACTGAAAAGGATTCTTATAAAATTATAAATTTAATTTTGAAGGAAAAGGTAAATGCTTATGGTTCAAAAATTTTCCAATCTAAAT
>NZ_JBAVFG010000034.1:0-6609 GCF_049588135.1 Kaistella sp.
AAAATACAATCTATGCCAAAATTAAAAGAACAATTTTATTTTAGAAAAGCACTTTTAGCTGATATAGAAACAATTTGGAAAATCCTGCAACAAGCCATAGAAAGAAGAAAAGAAGACGGGAGTAAACAGTGGCAAGATGGCTATCCTAATCCTGAGACCATCGAAAATGACATCAATAATAATTTTGGATTTGTTTTAGAATCGAAAAATGAAATTATTGCTTATGCAGCTCTTATTTTCGATCTCGAACCTGCTTATGAAATTATCGAAGGAAAATGGCTGTCTGATAAGGAATACCTCGTTGTTCATCGTGTTGCGGTCTCCACTGAATCAGCCCGAAAAGGAGTCGCAACGCAGATCTTTAAAGAAATTGAAAAAATTGCAATTTCAAAAAACATTTTCAGTATTAAAGTAGATACCAACTTTGATAATATTCCGATGTTGAAAATTTTAAATAAATTGGGTTATCAGTATTGTGGCGAAGTTTATTTTCGAGGTGCTGCCCGAAAAGCATTTGAAAAATTGCTGAATTAGAAACACTGATTTTAATAAGTTTGTTTAAAATCTATCGCTAAATAGTTGTTAAATCACTAAATTTGTATTCAATCATAAATAAATTAAAAAATGTCAAAAAAGGCCATTTTAGCAATACTCGACGGTTGGGGAATAGGAACAGATCCTAAAGTTTCTGCAATCGCTCAGGCACATACTCCCTTTATCAATTCTTGTTACGAAAAATTCCCACATACGACACTAGAAGCGAGCGGAATTGCTGTTGGATTACCTTTAGGACAAATGGGAAATTCTGAAGTTGGTCACATGAACTTAGGAGCTGGAAGAGTGGTTTATCAAAATTTGGTAAAACTCAATATGGCGGTTGAAAACGCTACTTTAGGAAAAGAAAATACAATAATAAAAGCATTTCAATATGCTCTAGAAAATAATAAAAATGTTCATTTCATAGGTTTAGTCTCGGACGGCGGAGTACATTCACATATTAATCATCTGAAAGGTCTGCTTACTGCTGCTCACAAATTTGGTTTAGATAAAAATGTTTACGTTCATGCATTTACTGATGGTAGAGATTGCGACCCACATTCTGGAAAAGGTTTTATACAAGAACTCTTAGATCACATGAAAACCACCACTGGTCATTTGGCCACAGTTGTTGGAAGATATTACGCAATGGATCGTGATAAGAGATGGGAACGTGTAAAGTTAGCCTACGATGCAATGGTAAATGGAGTGGGTGAAGGAACCAGAGATGTTTTACAAACAATCGATAATTCTTACAAAGAACAAATTACTGACGAGTTTTTAAAACCAATTATTTGTCTAAAAGATAACAATTTACCAGTTGCCAAGATTGAAAATGGAGATGTGGTTTTTTGTTTTAATTTTAGAACAGACCGCGGACGAGAAATTACAGAGGTTCTCTCACAAGAAGAATTTCCGGAATTTGGAATGCATCCGTTGAATCTTTACTATGTCACGATGACCAATTACGATAAAAAGTACAAAAATGTTCATGTTGTTTTCGATGAAGAGATTTTACACGAAACAATAGGTGAAGTATTAGAAAGAAACGGTAAAACACAAATTCGTGTCGCAGAAACAGAAAAATATCCACATGTAACATTTTTCTTTTCTGGCGGGAGAGAAGCAGAGTTTGTAGGAGAAAGTCGATTATTATGTCCAAGCCCCAAAGATGTACCAACGTATGATTTCAAGCCAGAAATGTCGGCATATGATATTACCGAAAAAATCCTTCCAAAAATTAACGAGGAATCTGCAGATTTTATTTGTTTAAATTTTGCAAATACTGATATGGTAGGTCACACGGGCGTTTTTTCAGCAGCGGTAAAAGCCGCAGAAGTTGTGGATGAATGCATCTCAAAAGTTGCAACTGCAGCTTATGAACATGGTTACGCAGTTTTTATCCTCGCAGATCATGGGAATTCTGATATCATGATTAATGAAGATGGCAGTCCCAATACGCAACACTCTACGAACTTGGTTCCATTAATTGTTATGGATAAAGACAGAAATTGGAATTTAAAACCTGGAAAATTAGGAGATGTTGCTCCATCAATTTTAAAAGTAATGGGTATAGAAATTCCTGCAATAATGACTGGCGAAGTTCTAGTACGCTAAATAAATTCTAAAATATAGAATTAGAAAACATTTGATGTTTTTTAGTTTTTTCAAGCGTAATTTTATATTGCGACTGTTTTATAATTAATTTAACGGATGACTTATGCAATAGATAGTATTTTTAAATTATATTTGCCGAATATATAAAAGATTGAAGATGTATAATAAAATGATGAGAATAGAAGTAATGAGAACTCTTGGCAAAAATGTCGACCAGTTTATAGACTCCTATTTAACCCCTGTAGAAAAAATTTGGCAACCAACTGATTTTTTGCCAGATCCTTCCGCAGACAGTTTTAAATATGATGTAGAAGAACTTCAAACTTATGCGCAAGAAATGGGTTACGATCTTTTTGTAACTTTAATTGGCGACTGTATTACCGAAGAAGCATTACCTAGTTATGAATCTTGGATTATGGGAATTGATGGTATCAACCAGGAAGAAAGATCTGGCTGGGCACAGTGGGTAAGAAGTTGGACTGCAGAAGAAAACCGCCACGGAGATTTGTTGAATAAATATCTTTATTTATGCGGAAGAGTAAACATGAGAGAAGTTGAAATTACAACGCAATACCTTATTCAAGATGGTTTAGATATCGGAACAACAATGGATCCCTACCGAAACTTTGTTTATACCAGTTTTCAAGAAACAGCAACTAATGTTTCCCACAGGAGAGTAGGGACTTTAGCAAAACAAAGCGGTAACACCAAATTAGCCAAGATGTGTGGAGTAATCGCAGCCGATGAAGCTCGCCACGCAAAAGCTTACAAACATTTTGTAACTAAAATTTTTGAAGTCGATCCATCAGAAATGATGTTGGCTTTCGAAGATATGATGCGTAAAAAAATTGTAATGCCCGCCCATTTAATGCGAGAATCTGGTCAAAAAGCAGGTGAACTTTGGGGGCATTTCTCCGATGCTGCACAAAGAGCCATGGTTTATACAGGTCAAGATTACATTAATATTTTATCGGAATTACTAGAAGACTGGAAAATTGAACATATTACCGGACTGAATGAAAAAGCCGAAAAAGCACAGGAATATTTAATGAAACTTCCAGGAAGATTACAAAAAATTACCGACAGGATTTCAACTCCAGATCAAGAATATCAATTCAAATGGATTAAATCTTAGATTTTAATTAATGAAAATTTTATTGCCAATTAAGTTAATCACTTTTTTGGCATTTTTTATTCTATTGACAATCCACTAATCACTTAGAAAATCCTTTCAACGTCCTAAATTTATTATCTTTGCACCATTGAAATTTTAGAACAATGAAAAACAGTAAAAAACTTGCTATTGATTTTGACGGTACAATTGTAGATGATGGATATCCAGGAATCGGAAAAACAAAAACTTTTGCTTTTGAAACACTTAAGAAACTACAGTCAGAAGGTTACAGATTAATTCTCTGGACTTACCGACACGGAAAAACTTTGGATGAAGCAGTTGAATTTTGTAAAAAAAATGGCATTGAATTTTACGCAGTTAATTCAAGTTTTGAAGGTGAAATTTTCGATAATGAAAATGCGTCCCGAAAAATTGATGCTGATCTTTTCATCGATGACAGAAATCTAGGCGGATTCCCTGGTTGGGGCGAAATCTATAATATCATTAACGAAAGAATTGAATTCAGGGTTGAAGGGAAAGAAGTTTTGGCTTATTCTAAAATGAAAAAAGATAAAAAGAAAGGATTGTTTTGGTAAATTATTATTAAAATTCACATTTCTTTTCTCTAACTTTTAAGATATAATAGATTGATACAATTAAAAACAATAGAAGAACTTCGCTTAATGCGAGAAAGCGCACAATTGGTTTCGAAAACTTTGGGCATGTTGGCCAAAGAGATTAAACCTGGCATAACCACTTTGCATTTAGATAATTTAGGGGGTGAGTTTATCCGCGATCATGGTGGCGAACCTGCATTTCTGGGAATGTATGGTTTTCCCAAAAATCTTTGTATTTCTCCAAATGCAGAAGTGGTTCATGGAATTCCTAATGATAAACCTTTGATTGAAGGCGACATTCTTTCCGTAGATTGTGGCGTTTATATGAATGGTTTTTATGGTGACCACGCTTATTCTTTCGAAGTTGGAGAAGTTGCTCCCGAAACTAAAAAATTATTACAAATTACCAAAGAATCTTTATACAAAGGAATCGAGCAATGTGTTCGTGGAAAAAGAGTAGGAGATATCTCAAATGCCATTCAAGAATATTGCGAGAAACACGGTTATGGAGTTGTTCGTGAATTGGTTGGTCACGGTTTAGGACGAAAAATGCACGAAGATCCGCAAGTTCCTAATTATGGACGAAAAGGCAGCGGAAAAGTTTTAAAAGACGGAATCGCACTCGCCATCGAACCTATGGTGAATTTGGGGACAGAAAAAGTGAAATTTCATGATGATGGTTGGACAGTCACTTCACTCGATAATTCGCCTTCAGCACACTTCGAACATGATGTTTGCATCATCAATGGAAAACCTGTTTTGCTTTCAACTTTCAAATATATTTATGAAGCTTTAGGAATTGTGAGCGATGAGGAAAAACCGTTTACGATAGACTTTTAGTTTATCGCTCAGAATAATTTAATTTATCGCTCAAAAATACTTTTTTTGAGCGATACTTTTTATATTTGTGAGCGATAAAAATTATAATGAATTCAACTGAACAACAAATAATCAATTTTTTAAAAGTAAATCCTGGTAAATCTGCACGAGAAATTTTTCAGGAAATAAATACTGAAATCAGTTATGCGACTTTGAAAAGAGTTGTAAACAAATTGGTTTCAGAAAATTTTATTGAAGTTTCTGGAACAAAAAAAGGAACAAAACTGAAAATCTCTGATGGTTTTGAAGTTTTATCTCCCGTTGATATCGATGAATATTATCAAAAAGAACTTGATGAACGAAAAATTAAAGAAAATTTTAATTTTGATTTAATTTCTAAAACGCTCACGAAACTCAATTTATTTAATAATAAAGAAATTGAGTTTTTAAACCATCTTCAGAATAAGTTTCACCAAAACATTTCCCAACTTTCTGAAAAAGAATATAGCAATGAACTAGAAAGATTAGCAATTGACCTTAGCTGGAAATCCTCCCAAATAGAAGGGAATACTTACACTTTATTAGAAACCGAAAAACTGCTTAAAGAAAAAGAAACCGCTTCTGGGAAAACAAAAGATGAAGCTGTAATGTTGCTCAATCACAAAGATGCTTTGGATTTCTTAATCGATTATCCAGATTATTTCGATGAAATTACGGTCGCAAAAATCGAAAATATCCATTCCATTTTAGTAAAAGAATTGGGTGTTTCGAAAAATGTAAGAATAAGAAAAGTAGGAATTTCTGGGACGAATTATAAACCTTTAGATAATGAATTTCAGATACGTGAAGCATTAGAAAATCTTTGTAAATTGATTAATTTTAAAGAAAATATTTTCGAAAAATCGTTTTTAGCGCTCGTCATTATTTCTTATATTCAACCTTTTATGGATGGAAATAAAAGAACTGCTAGGATTGTAAGTAACGCTATATTAATGAATTATAATTCTTGTCCACTCTCTTTTCGAACGGTAGATTCTATTGACTATAAAAAAGCAATACTCGTTTTTTATGAACAAAATAACATCAGTGCATTTAAAAAAATATTTATCGACCAATTTGAATTTGCTGTAAATACTTATTTTTAATTTATTTTCTATCGTACATTTTTAAGAAAAGCTCTTGTATTCGTGGCAAAAAAAGCTATTTTCGCAATCTTTAATAATGAAAAAAATCACCCATTTTCTCCTCAACAAAATTCCGAGACCGATGCTTATTAATTTAAGCATTTTTCTTCGTCCGTTGATTTATCAATTTTTTAAAGGCGATAAATTCACCGATCCAATCGACGGGAAATCTTATCGAAAATTTCTACCTTACGGTTACGGAAAACAGCGTGAAAACGCTTTGTCACCAGGAACATTAAGTTTGGAACGCCATCGTCAAATGTGGTTGTATCTTCAAAATGAAACCGATTTTTTTACTAAAAATCACAAAGTTCTTCACATCGCGCCAGAGCAGGAATTCCTCAGAAGGTTCAAAAAAATGAAGAATCTGGATTATACTTCTGCGGATTTATATTCACCGATTGTCGATATAAAAGCAGATATTCTGGATTTACCTTTTGAAGATGAAAGTTTCAATATCGTTTTTTGCAATCATGTTTTAGAACATATTGAAGACGACAAAAAAGCGATGAGCGAACTTTTTCGGGTGATGAAAAAAGGAGGTTGGGGAATTTTCCAAGTTCCGATGAAGAATTCTTTAGAGAAAACTTATGAAGATTTTACCATCAAAGATCCAAAAGAAAGACAAAAACATTTCGGGCAATACGACCACGTTCGCTGGTACGGAATGGATTATTTCGACCGGCTAAAAAGTGTTGGTTTTCAAACAGATGCTAATTAT
>NZ_JBAVFG010000035.1:0-12057 GCF_049588135.1 Kaistella sp.
ATTAAAAGCCAAGAACTTAAAACCGTTAAAACTATTAATAATAAAGGATTTTCAAATAAAAATTTGAAACTTTCAGTTTCTAAAAAAACATAAAATAATCCGAAAATTAGAATCGTGTTTGATGGGGTATTCAAACCTTTAAAATAGTAAGTTTGTTCGTCATCTAAATTAAAAATCGCTAATCTCAGACATGAAAATAAAGTAATTAAAAGTCCGAAATATTTAATTTCAAAAGGAAGTTCTATTCCCAAAAATTGATTTCCGAAAGGTTCTAAAGCTTTATACATCACGATTCCGGGCAACAAACCGAAACTCACCATATCCGCCAAAGAATCGAGTTGGGCGCCGAGTTCAGAATTCGATTTCATGGCTCTTGCAACAAATCCATCGAAAAAATCGAGGATCAACGAAAGAATAATGCAAATCGCAGTGGTTTGATAATCACCATTAATCAGATGAATAACCCCAACGCTTCCGGAAAATAAATTCGCAAGCGTGAAGGCATTTGCGAGATTGTTTTTAATAAAATTCATAAATACAAAAGTAAGGTTTTTATTAAAATTAATTTGCAGATTTTAAGTCGGAATTAAAGTTCTAAAATAATGTAAATTTGCACCACTAATTTGAACTTATTATTAATGAAAGAATTTAGATTACAGGAAATTGTTGCTTTACTCTATCGAATTTTTCTAGCCTTTTTTTTCTATCAGATCGCACGTTTGCTCTTTTGGTTTTTTAATAAAAACTTAATTCCTGTTGACCGTATTTCAGAATACCTGAATTTGGCTTACCATGGAATTGCATTTGATACAACGGCGATTTTGTATGTGAATTCGCTTTTCATCCTTTTGAGTATTATTCCGATCGTTATCAATACAAAAAAGGTCTACCAGAGGTTTTTGTTTTACCTTTATTTTATTACCAACGGAATTGCGTATTCTTTGAATTTCGGCGATTTTATTTACTATAAATTCTCGCAAGCAAGATTGACGACTGCTGCAATGAACGTTGCACAACATGAAAGCAATATTGGCAAAGTTTTTTTATTGTCGATTACAGAACATCCTTTTGTGATTTTATGGTTTGTGGTTTTAATGATTCTTTGGGTATTTCTTTATAAGAAAGTGAAGGTTATTGTGATAAAACCAGTAAAATTAATTCCATATTTTATTTTTTCGGTTCTTACTTTATGTTTAACTGCTCTGCTTGTAGTGGGAGGAATTCGTGGCGATTTCAAACATTCGACCCGGCCGATTAATTTGGTAGATGCGAATCGGCATGTGAAAAATCCGTTGCAGGCCAATGTGGTTTTGAACAGTGTTTTTTCTTTTTTCAGAACCATGAATACCAATAATTTTCAGGAAGTTCATTTTGTGGACGAAAAATTTATTGATGAAAATATTCATCCTTATAAATTATATACTCGCGAGGAGGTCGAGCCAAAACCGAATGTCGTTATTTTCATCCTCGAAAGTTTTGGCAAAGAATATTCTGGTGCTTTTAATAAAAACACGAAGATTAAAGATTTCGTTTCTTACACGCCATTTTTCGATAGTTTGGCGACTCAGAGCTTGATTGCGACGAATGCTTTTGCCAACGGAAGACAATCCATTCACGGAATGAGTTCTGTATTGGCGGGGATTCCGAGTTTGAAAGATGCGTTTACAAGTTCGCCCTATTCTAACCAAAAAATACAATCGATTGTTTCTGTTTCTAACGAAATGGGTTATGATACTTCGTTTTTTCATGGCGCACCGAATGGGTCGATGGGGTTTTTGGGTTTCGGAAATATTTTGGGTTTCAAACATTATTACGGGAAAACAGAATATAATAACGATGCCGATTTCGACGGAATGTGGGGGATTTGGGATGAACCGTTTTTTCAATATTTCGCTCAAACTTTAAACAAGAAAAAAGCACCATTTATGGCGACTTTGTTTTCAGTTTCATCGCATCACCCGTTTAAAGTTCCAGAAAAATATCAAGGTAAATTTAAAAAAGGACCTTTGGAAATTCATGAGCCGATTGGTTATACCGATTTTGCTTTAAAGCAATTTTTCAAAACCGCGGAGAAAATGCCGTGGTTTAATAATACTATTTTTGTTTTCGTTGCCGATCATACCAATCAAATAGGTTATCCAGAATATGAAAAATCAATGAACCGATTTTCAATTCCGATTCTATTTTATTCGCCAAATCCAAAATATCAGCTGAAAGGTGAAATTACAGAGCCCGCACAGCAAATTGATATTTATCCAACTTTAGCAGATTTAATGGGTTATAACAAGAAAATAAGAAGTTGGGGCAGAAGTTTAGTTTCCGATAAGAAAGAGGATTATATCATCGTTAATTCCGATTCGATCAATGAGCAGTTCATGATTGGGAATTATATTTATCTTTTTAATGGAAAAGAAGTTACCGGAGTTTATAATATTGCGGATAAAGGTTTGGTGAAAAACCTCATTGACAAAGTGAAAAATCCTGAAATTGAAAGAGGAATTCTGTTGAGCAAAGCTTGGTATCAAGATTATATGAATCGAGTGATTAATAGAAAATTGAATTAAATTAAAAATTCTTATCAAACCGTTGTTTAATTGATCATTTTTTAGCTGTATTTTTATCTACTATGATATGAATAGTTAAAAATTTGGTGTTTAGTTTTTTTTAATTACATTTATCAAACTAAAATTTTAAAATAATTTATACTATGAAAAAAATAATTTTCGCTTTTGTGGCTTTGTTTTTCGCAACACTTTCTTATGCCCAAATTGAGGGAAAGTGGAAGACCATCGATGATGCAACTGGAGAGGCAAAATCGATCGTAGAAATTTACAAAAAAGCTGATGGTAAATATTACGGTAAAGTTTCTCAACTTTTGATTAAACCTGAACATGCAAATTGCATCGATTGTAAAGATGATCGTAAAAACCAACCTATCTTAGGAATGGAAGTAATTAGAGGAATGAAAAAAGAAGGTTCTGAATTTACTGGCGGAACAATCACTGATCCAAAAACTGGGAAAACCTACAAATGCACCATCACAAGAGATGGTGACAAGCTGAATGTAAGAGGTTATGTGGGATTCTCATTAATCGGTAGAACGCAGACTTGGCATGCGGTAAAATAGTTTTATAAAAATAAACTTGATAAAAAGCATCTTTTCGGAGATGCTTTTTTAATGAGATGAAATACTATACTTCGCAAAAAAATCTTTACTTTTGTACTTTAATTTTTTAATAAATCATGAAGGAATATACTTTTAGAGAAGTGATTGCACAGGCAATGAGTGAAGAGATGCGAAAAGATGAATCCATTTTTTTAATGGGGGAAGAAGTCGCAGAATACAACGGTGCTTACAAAGCTTCTAAAGGAATGCTTGATGAATTCGGTGCGAAAAGAGTAATTGATACTCCAATTGCAGAATTGGGATTCACAGGGATTGCCATCGGAGCAGCCATGAACGGAAACAGACCCATTGTAGAATATATGACTTTCAACTTCTCGTTGGTAGGAATTGATCAGATTATTAATAATGCTGCGAAAATCCGTCAAATGAGTGGAGGACAGTGGAATTGCCCAATCGTTTTCCGTGGTCCAACTGGATCTGCAGGTCAATTAGGAGCGACACACTCTCAGGCTTTAGAATCTTGGTTTGCAAATACGCCAGGTTTAAAAGTTGTTGTACCATCCAATCCTTATGATGCAAAAGGGTTATTGAAAACCGCAATTCAGGATAACGATCCTGTAATTTTCATGGAGTCTGAACAAATGTATGGCGACAAAATGGAAATTCCAGAAGAAGAATATTATATCCCAATCGGAAAAGCCGATATCAAGAGAGCAGGTACCGATGTAACTTTGGTTTCTTTCGGTAAAATTATGAAGATGGCGATTCAAGCTGCCGAAGATTTAGAAAAAGAAGGAATCTCTGTAGAAGTAATTGATTTAAGAACGGTTCGCCCATTAGATTATGACACGATTTTGGAATCTGTTAAGAAAACAAATCGTTTGGTGATTTTAGAAGAAGCATGGCCTCTTGGTTCCATTGCAACGGAGATTGCGTATATGGTTCAGCAAAAAGCATTTGATTATCTAGACGCTCCGATTAA
The DNA here is from genome assembly GCF_049588135.1 of Kaistella sp. Taxonomy (GTDB): domain Bacteria; phylum Bacteroidota; class Bacteroidia; order Flavobacteriales; family Weeksellaceae; genus Kaistella. Next base: position 4,110 of record NZ_JBAVFG010000035.1, read on the forward strand.
GAGAATTACCACTCCAGATGCTCCTGCGCCTTACTCAGCACCACTTTTTGCTGAATGGTTCCCGAAACTGGAAAAAGTAAAAGAAGAAATAAAAAACGCAATGTACATCAAAGCATAAAAAGTAAACTCTCGAAAGAGAGTTTTTCTTTTTTTAAATTAATTTTACGAAAAGCTTTTCTATAAATGGGTTTTTAATCTAAATTTACACCATAAATATTATTCAATGTCAGAAATAGTTGAAGGAGGTCATCATTTTGATACCAAAAAACTCACCGCAATTGGAGTATTAGTTTCTTTGGGGATCGTTTTCGGAGACATCGGAACCTCGCCGTTGTACGTAATGAAAGCGATTGTTAATGCAAGAACAAATGGTGGAAATATGCCTTTTGATGAGTATATCGAAGGTGCACTTTCTTGTATTATTTGGACGCTTACGCTTCAAACGACCGTAAAATATGTGATGATTGCGCTGCGTGCCGATAACAAAGGGGAAGGTGGAATTTTAGCACTTTTTTCTCTCATTAAAAATATTAAAAAAGGTTGGCTCTATCTCATTGCGATGATTGGTGCCTCCGCATTAATTGCAGATGGCGTTATCACCCCTTCTTTAACGGTGATTTCTGCAATTGAAGGTCTTAAAATTTATAATCCGCACACGCCAGTTGTAGCAATTACCGCTATTATCTTAATTGTAATTTTTACGGTTCAACAGTTTGGGACGAACTCTATTGGTAAATTTTTTGGTCCAGTAATGGTAGTTTGGTTCTTAATTTTAGGCATTTTAGGATTGTCGCATTTAGTGGATGATATTAGTGTTCTAAAATCATTTAATCCATATTATGCCTATAAATTAATTGTGCATTCGCCAAGTGCAATCGTTATTTTAGGTGCCGTTTTTTTATGTACCACAGGAGCGGAAGCATTATATTCTGATCTTGGTCACTGTGGTGCAAAGAATATCAGAATAAGCTGGATTTTTGTGAAAGTAATGTTGATTTTAAATTACCTTGGACAAGGAGCTTGGGTTTTGAAAAACTATGATCTAATACACAATACTGGCATCAATCCTTTTTTTGGAGTAATGCCAGAATGGATGCTGATTCCAGGAATTATTGTTGCCACCGCAGCTGCAATTATTGCAAGTCAGGCCTTAATCACCGGATCTTTTACGATATTTTCTGAAGCCATTTCTCTTAATTTTTGGCCCAATCAAGAGATTGATTATCCTTCGGGTATCAAAGGTCAAATGTATATTCCTAAAATTAATTGGGGACTTTTGGTATTGTGTTTAATCGTGGTTTTGCATTTTAAAGAATCGGGGAGAATGGAGGCCGCTTACGGTTTATCAATTACGATAACGATGTTGATGACTACAATTTTGCTTGGTTTTTGGCTTTTTAAAAAGAGGATCAATAAATTTATAATTTTGGTGTTCGGATTAATTTATTTATCCATAGAAGTTGGTTTTTTCAGCGCTAATGTCATTAAGTTTTTTGAAGGTGGATGGATTACCGTTGTCTTGGCAGGTTTCATAGGGGTTTGTATGTATGCATGGTATAACGGAAGATTGATTAAAGCAAAGTTTATCAAATTTGTGAAGCTTAATAAATATGTACCCATCATTAAAGATTTAAAACTTGACGAAACAATTCCCAAATATGCAACCAATCTTGCTTTTTTAAGTCGTGCAAAAAGAGAAGACGAGGTAGAAGCAAAAATCATTTATTCAATTCTCCGCAAACAACCGAAAAGAGCAGACCATTATTTTATCCTCAATATTGTGAATCAGGAAGATCCATTTACCTTTAAATATACCATTGATGAAATTATGCCAGGAACGATTTTCTGGATTAATTTCCTACTTGGGTTTAAAGTGGATCGCCGGATCAATGATTATTTCGACCAAGTTTTGGAAGACATGATGGAAGATGGAAGTATCCCGTCGCGAAGCAGTCACCCTTCACTTCGCCTTTATAATATTCCACCTGATCTTAAATATGTGATTATTGATAATACTTACATTAATGATACTTTATTAACGATTAAAGAAAAAATCACACTCAATATATATAATTTTGTGAAATATATTGGGAGTGATGACTTTAAAGCGTGGGGAGTTTCTGCCCATAATGTCGTCGTAGAATCTGCACCGTTACTGGACCAAAAAATTATTACCAATAAAATTGAGCAAGTAAGTTTTCACAGATACGATTCCTAAGTTGGTATTCGAAGAAGAAATGATTGTGAACCGACCTTAATAAAAAATTCGGTAAATTTGCATATAATTATTTTTAATGAACGCTAAGCAAAAAGATCTTAATATTTCAACAATTAGGGATGTTTTAAAACAATATCTGTCCGATAAAGGTTTCCGAAACACCCCCGAACGATATACCATTTTAGAAGAAATCTATAACATGGAGCACCACTTCAATGTGGACGATTTGTACCTTCTGATGATGCAGAAAAAATACCATGTTTCTAAAGCTACCATTTATAATACCATCGAAATATTTTTAGATGCAGGCTTAATTAGAAAGCATCAATTTGGCGAAAAAACATTGACTTCTTCTTCCTACGAAAAATCTTATTTTGATAAACAGCACGATCATCTGGTTATTTACAAAAAAGATTCAGACAAGGATATTCAGGAAATTATCGAGTTTTGTGACCCCAGAATTCAAGGAATCAAAGACGCTATTGAAGAAGCATTTGGTGTAAATATTGATTCGCATTCACTTTATTTTTACGGAACCAAAAAGGATTAATGAAAAATTATTTCGTTTTTTTTCTCTTTATCAGCATCTCTGTTTTTGCGCAAATTCCTACGCAGACTAATCAAGGTTTGGTGAAAGATCCGTATTTTAATACGCCACAAAATCAATCTTCACCAGTTGAAAAAGTACGTCATACCCATTCCGATAAATTCGGCAAAGACTTAAGCCGTTATGGCGGAAATCCTTTTTTTGAAGGAAATGTGCAGTTTACTCATCAAGGTTCGGTGCTTAATGCAGATATTGTGATTCTTTACGAAGAACAAAATTTTGTGAAAGCCATTGGAAATGTAAGACTCCAAAATCCGGACGGTTCGGTAATAACTTCCGGTGAAATGGAATATGATGGAAACTCCCAAAAAGGAATCGCTCGTAAAAATGTATTGCTAACCGATCCCGGACAAACCATCAAAACCGAAACCTTATACTACGATCGACTTTCCAATAAAGCTTATTTCAATACTGGTGGAACCATTATCAAAGATGGAAACATAATGTACACTAAATCTGCTACCTACGATTTGACCAGTAGAATTATCGACTTTGCTGGAAATGTGAAAATCGATAATTCAGAATATACCGTAGAAGGCGCGAATATTATTCAAAATCAAAATACCAATACTGCAACCTTCAACGGAGCCACAACGATTACCAATAAGAAAAATCCGGCAAATCTTATTTATACAGAAAAAGGAACGTACAATATGAATTCCAAGGAGGTTTATTTAAAGAAAAATTCCCGAATTCATTATAACGGAAAAATCCTTACAGGTGATGATATGTACTTTAATCAGATCACTGGTTTTGGTACCGCAAAAGGAAATGTAACCTTGCATGATCCAAAAGAAAAAAGATATATAAAAGGCGGTTACGGCGAGATTTTTGAGAAAAAAGATTCCGCAATGATGACCGATAAACCTTATGCGGTGAAAATTTTGGAGAAAGACTCCATGTATTTTTCAGCAGATCGAATTTTGGCTTATCAAAAGGTTGATGAACTAAATCCGCTTAAGAAAAAAAGTTTCCTTCGAGCTTATAAAAAAGCCAGAATGTTCAAATCCAATATTCAGGTGAGAGCCGATTCTTTAAGTTTTAATGAAACTGACGGAATCATGCATCTCGACGGAAAACCCATCGCCTGGAGTGGCGAGAAACAGGTAACCGGTGATAAAATAGAAGCCTATTTCGATACCGAAAAGGAGTTTATAGATTCCTTGCGGGTCATAGGAAATGCTTTCGCCATCAGCAAAGTGGACTCTCTTAATCTGAAAGACGAATTCCACCAGGTCAAAGGAAAACTGATGACGGTTTATTATAAAGAAAACGAAATCAAGCTGGCAAAAGTAATCGGTAACGCACAATCAATTACCTACGCCGATGACCAAAACGAAAAAACCAAAGAAGTAGAAAGAATCGGAGTGGCGCTTTCTACCTGTGGCACGATTGAAGCCGAATTCGAAGACCGAAAAGTTCAGATTATTTCCTGTAATATCGGAGCCAATACCGAGATTTATCCGATGAGTTTAATCTCTCATGAGCAAAGGTTTTTTCCCGATTTCAACTGGAATACCAAAGACCGACTTCGTACCTGGCGCGACATTTTCGTAGAAACACCGGATTATCCCGAAATAAAATACGAAGTCGACGACGCTCTTTATAATGCTGCCCAAAAAGCCATCAATGATGAAAAAGCAAAAGAAGAAGCCAAGAAACCGAAGAGGGTTCGGAAGTAAAAGATAAGTAACATTATGAAAAATTTACTCCAAATAGTATTTGTTCTTTTTACGATTTCTTTTTTTCAAAGTCAAATTTTGAAACCAGATGAGATTATTTGGGACAAATCTAGAAAACTTTCTACTGACGACTTTCATATTAAAACAGATGACACTTTATCTCCGATTAGAAGTACGGTAATTATATCATGGGAATTGATGGGTTTTAGTGTTTTTAATAAGAATTTTAATCAAAATGTCACTACTAAAATAATTAAGTCGGCTTCTTTGGTAACTCCAAATTTGTCAAATGTTGAACAGCTCCTAGACTATCAGCAAACTATTTTTGATTTGGCTGAAATATATGCCAGAAAGATGAGAAAGGATCTATTTTTAAATAAATCAAAACTGTGGAAAGGATTAAACTTTGTCAGCGAAATTCTTAATGAGCATTTAAATGAATTTCACAAAGTTCAACTTTTAATGGATAGACAAACCAATTCTGGAAACGATGCGGATAAATTGAAATATTGGCAGGATTTAATTAAAACAGAATTGAATAAAACACAACAATACGATTATCAAAATAAAGCAAAGATCAATCCCGAAAAAGACGATACTGAAAACCCAGTATTTATCATATAATGCAAACAGATTTTTTTAAATACCAGGCACAAACCACTCAATTTGCCGCAGGATTTGAAGTTGAAAAAGCTTCCGGTTCTTATATCTATGGAAAAAATGGACAGAAATATCTGGACTTTGTAGCTGGAGTTTCTGCCAATACTTTAGGACATTCTCACCCGAAAATTGTAGAAGCCATTAAAACTCAAGCGGAAAAATATTTACACGTTATGGTTTACGGTGAGTATGCTCAAGAAATGCCAGTGAAATTATGCAAGCTTTTAGCCGATGCTACACCAGAACCTTTAGAAGTAACTTATCTCGTCAACTCCGGAGCAGAAGCAATTGACGGAAGTTTGAAGCTTGCCAAAAGATACACCGGAAGAGAAGAAATTATTTCTTTCCACAATTCTTACCATGGTAATACCCACGGCGCTTTGTCGGTTTCAGGGAACGAATACCATAAACGGGAATTTCGTCCGCTTTTGCCAATGGTGAATTTTATTTATTTTAATGACGAAAAAGATTTAGAAAAAATCACAGAGAAAACGGCATGTGTTCTTTTGGAAACAATTCAGGGAGCTGCAGGATTTCTCGTTCCTGAAATTGATTATCTAAAGAAACTGAAAACACGTTGCGAAGAAGTTGGAGCACTTTTGATTTTAGATGAAATACAACCTGGCTTTGGAAGAACTGGAAAACTTTTCTCCTTTGAACATTTCGGAATTGTACCCGATATTTTGGTGATGGGTAAAGGAATGGGCGGAGGGGTGCCCGTCGGTGCTTTTATGAGTTCCAAAGAAATTATGCACAGCCTTTCGCACGCTCCGAAATTGGGACATATCACCACATTTGGAGGTAACCCTTTAATCGCTGCAGCAAGTTATGCGACCTTGAAAGAAGTTCTAGAAAGTGGTTTAATGAATAAAGTGGATGAAAAAGAAAAATTATTCAGATCACTTTTGATTCATCCAAAAATTAAAAATATCAACGGGAAAGGTTTGATGTTGGCGGTAAATCTAGGTTCGCCAGAATATACTTTGAATGTTGCAAAACGCTGTATGGAAAAAGGACTCATCGTTTTTTGGCAATTGTACCGAAACGAATATCTCCGAATTTCCCCACCACTCATGATTTCAATGGCTGAAATCAGAGAAGGTTGTGAAATCATTCTTGAGGTTTTAAATGAAATAGAATAATAGTTCGACATTTTTTATTTAAAAAGTAGAGATTTCGAATCTCTCAACCTGAACAATATCCGTCCAAGCAGCTATAAACAAAATTTTAAATTTTATTCTTTCCGCAAATTTTTAGAAGTTCTAAAAAATTTTTGAAATAGAAAATATTTTTTTTGTTAACCCTGATGAAATCGGTATTCTACGATGATTTATGTCATGGTTTTAAAATGAGTTTTTATGAATCGCAGTCGTGGTTTCTTCCTGCGAAGGAGATGCAATCGATTTTTTGAAAAAATATGCCCGTGTGGCTTCTAATTTTCAAAAAGTATTTCGACAAAAACATTGCGTATATTGAAAATTAATTTATATATTGCGAGACATTAAAAAAACGGTAATAATATGGCGAAAACGAAAGTGCAATACGAGTTTCCAATGCACTGTCAGTCAGAGATTTTGTACGAATATATGGCTAGCGCAGAGGGGCTTTCTGAGTGGTTTGCGGATGACGTGGTGGAAAAAGGAGATGACTTCTATTTTAGTTGGAGCAATGGTCCCGAAGAAAAAGCGACGCTTATTCGTTACAAGCCCGAAAGTTTTGTGCGTTTTCGATGGGAAGAAGATGAAGGAACGAAAAATTATTTTGAAATGACCATTGTGATCGATGACATTACAGATGATTTGGCACTGAATGTTACTGATTTCTGTGATGCTGGCGACGAGGAAGAAAATCGCTTGTATTGGGAAAATTTAATCGAAAATTTAAAATTAAAATTAGGCGCATCCTAATTTTTTTAATCTAAATAGGAAGATGAACGATTTATCGTTCATTTTTTGTTACTAAAATCCTGATTATTGTGAAATTATCTTTTGCTTCAGAGCAGTCTCAATTACATAACCGAGCGTTTTTATATGGTGACTCGGTGCAAGTTTCTTTTTTTATCCGCAATGCTCAACTGATTATGGCGGAAGAATGTTATTTTTATTTAATGGCTTCGATGCGTAAGATGAGAATGGCAATTCCACTGACTTATACACTGGAATTTTTTCAGAATTTGTTCTCAGAAAAAGTTTTGAAAGAAAGGGTTAAAGATGGTATTATTCACTTCTTCGCCTATCGAAATGAGGATGAAAATATACTGTCGAAAAGTGGGATTTCTTACTATTTTGAAGTTGATGAAGTTGATGATCTTTTAGGTGCTCAAAGGGATTATGAGATTGATTTGATCAAGGAAATAAATGTGAATACAAATCTTTTAAGCAGCATACACGTTCATTGTCCAGAGAATATTTATGCGGAAATTTATGCTAAAGAAAATGATTTGGATGATATTATTTTCTTAAATCCAAATAAAAGAATTGCCAGAAGTATTTTCGGAAATTTATTATTTCTAGAAGGTCAAACCATTAAGATTCCTAAAACTACAGAAGGAGCCTATATTTCGCCGCTCATGGAGAGCTTTGTAACATTTATTCATAAAAATAATTTGGCAGAAATTATAGAGTCAGAAATGATTGCGTTTGAATCTCAAAAAGCAGAAGAGATTTTGATGATTTCTGATTTAAAGGGAATTTTCCCGGTTACCAAAATCCGAAATAAAACTTTTGGAAAAGAACGTTTTTTAGAAATGGTAGAAAAATGGAAAAGCAGCTTCCTCTAAAA
>NZ_JBAVFG010000036.1:0-4318 GCF_049588135.1 Kaistella sp.
GGTTTTAACAACTCTCTTAGAGAATACCCCTGAAATTCTAGATTTCTCTAAATATGGTAAGTATTTACCAATAAAATTTCAAATAGAAACATTAAAAAATTCTTACTATGATTTTTATAATTATAAAAAGTTTTTAAAGGATTTAGAATTGAGAACCAATGAGAATTAAAAAACTAAAACTATGAGCTTTAAATTAATAGCAATAAGACCGCTAAAAGAATGTAATCCAAATTATCTCAAAAATTTAAAACCTAATCAATTATATAAGTTTTACAATGATTATATTTTTTATGATAACAATAATCAAGAGATAATCGATTCAGAAAAAGATGTAGATAAGATTACTTACTTAGCAACTATTCCTGACGATTTGTTTTCTCAAAGCGCAGATGATGCAAAGACGAGTATAAATGTTTCAGCAATTGTTGGTAAAAATGGATCTGGTAAAAGCGCTTTAATCGAGTTACTCGTGGCGTCAATTATAAAAATGTCTTTGGAAATTAAGGATGACTTTATTAATCCTGAAAACTTGTATGATAGTAAAGATGAAGAGAAGAAAAAGGAGCTTGTTGCGAAGTATAATGAAAGTATTGTTAAAGATTTAAATTCAATAAATGTTGAAATTTACTTTTATTATAACCTGTTTGAAGAAAGTAATAGGGAAAAGATTAGAAAACTTAAAATTCAAAATAATGAAATTACATTATTAGATTTTGATAAAAATTTCAGTTCTACTCCAAAAACTTTTTCAGCTAAAAGTAATATAGGAGTATATATTAAAAGTCACAAACAAGAAGGTGAAAAAGATCTTTCAAAATCAGAACTTCTTTTCTTTAAAGATTTTTTTTACACCATGGTTATAAATTACTCACATTATGGTTATAATACAAATGAAACTGGTGAATGGTTGAAGGGTGTTTTTCACAAAAACGACAGTTATCAATTACCAATTGTAATAAATCCATTTCGCGAAGATGGTAATATAGATATAAATTCTGAAAAGTATTTAGCATCCTCGCGTTTTCTTGTGAATATTTTACAAGAAGAAAATCTTAGAAGTATTGCCACAGGCAAAGATGTTTCACATATATCAATAGAAGTTGACTATAAAAAATTTAGTCATTGGAACGAGAGCGAAAAAAAAGATCTTCGAATACAAAATAGAGATGAAGAAAAAGTTGATTATCTCGAATTGTTACTTGGAATATTTTATGATGAAAAAATTGAGATCAGAAACTTTATCAACGAAAGTTTTTACCCTTACTTGAGAGATTATATTCTTTTAAAATTATATAAAATTACATTTTATAAAAAATATCAGAAATATCGAAAAGGGAAACATTGCATTATTATGAAAAATGATAATCCCTTGTATTTCACATTAATTAGTCCAGATAATCTAAGGAAATATTGCGAACAATTAAAAGATGATGGAAGTCACATCACAGACAAATTATGCCAAGCAATTTTTTTATTGAAGCATCAATATTTAAAAAGGGATGAAATTTTTATAGAAAAACTTAACGAAAAATTGATTAAGATTGATTATCTATATGAGGTGATTGATACAGCATTTAAGTCTACAGTAGATCCCGAAGAACATTATCTAATGAATAAGTTCTCTATTGCCCAGTCGCTTCCTTCTATCTTTAAAGTAAATTACTTTTTTGAAGAGAATTATTCAAATCATAATTTTAATAATTTCAGTTCTGGAGAGAAGCAAAAATTGTATAGCATTCATTCGATAATTTATCATTTGCGAAATCTAAAATCTGTTCGAGAGTTAATAATAGATGAGAATGATCCAAATGAAAAAATGATTTATTATAAGAATGTTAATATAATTTTTGATGAAATAGAATTATACTCGCATCCTGACTTTCAAAGAACTTTCTTAAATGATTTGTTGAAGGCGCTAAATTCAGTATATCAACGATATGATAATCTCAATATTTTGTTTATTACTCATTCACCTTTTATATTATCAGATATTCCAAAGCAGAATGTACTCTTTTTAAAAGATGGATGTGTAGATACTTTTGATAAGGCAAGTACATTTGCTGCAAACATTACTGATTTGTTAGCCAATAGCTTCTTTTTCAGTAATGAAACCAAAAGTGGCTTATTAATGGGAGAGTTTGCAGAAGAAACCATAAATAAAACAATTCATTGGATTAGCGAAGCTAAAAAAAGTGAAGTATCTTTTAATCAAATGAAAGATGATTTTGATTACCATAGGCAGATTATCAACATTATTGATGAACCAATATTAAGGTTGAAATTGGCAGAAATGCTAGACGAGCTTTCAGGGCAAAACGAAATACAGAAGGAGGTAGCAAAAAAACAAATTGATTATTTAAAAACAAAATTTAATTTATAATGCTAACAATAAATCCATCTGCAACCGCGGTAAGATTCCATGAACAAGAAGTTACTAGAATATTCGAGAAATTACTTACCAACAAATTTGTAGTAAGAGGAAAAAATAAGGAAAGAAAATACTTACATTTTAGCTTCTTAAAATTTCTAAAGGTTCATTATCAGGAATTGGTGAGTGGTAAGCCAAATGAGCTTCTTCAATTACATGAAAAATATGAATCTTTACCATTATCTTGTGATCATAGAAAACTCATTAAAAGTTTTTTTATTGACACGGGATATGGCAATTTTAATAACCAAGAATTTTTAGAAAAGCTTAATATTGACACTTGTGTTTATTGTAACAGGAACTATACAGTTCAATTAGTGAAAGATAGGGCTCGAGCTCAATTAGATCATTGGTTTCCAAAAGAAAGTCATCCTCTGTTGGCTTTAAGTTTTTATAATTTAATTCCAAGTTGCCAATCATGCAATCATATTAAACTCAATAAAGCTCCAGAATGTGGATGGCATAAGGCTTTAGAAAATATTTTTCATCCATATGAAGAAGAGCTAATATTTTCTTTTTCATATGATTACAATACAAGGATTACAGATCCAAGTGTAAAATTTATTGATACTGATTCAAAGGCTGAAACTAGCCTAAAATATAGTCGATTGAAAGAAATTTATGATAGCAGTTCAAAGAGAGAACTGAAAGATTTATTAGATTTAAGATATAAGTACAGTGACAATTATCTAAAGATTTTGTTTGAAGATACTTTTAATTTATCAATATCAGAAAGGGAAATATCTAGATTTTTGTTTGGTGTTGAGTCTAAAAAGGAAGATTATCACAAAAGACCATTTTCTAAGTTTAAAAAAGATATTATTGAGGAATTATTACGAATTGGATGATTTAATTTTCATTAAACTCCTCTGATACAACTCTATTTCATCGATTAACTCCTAACGGTTTTCCGTAATGCAGTAAAATATTTATAAAATAACTTGGTCTCCATTAAAAAAAATAAATAAAATGCTAAAAAGATTATTCTCCGTTTCCGCAATCATTTTGATCACCACCCTTTCCTATGGACAGGAGGTGAAAAAAGAATCAGAAACCGTAAAAACCAAAATGGAGGTCTTCACATCAAAAACGGGAAGTATTACAAAATTTGTCGATAATAAACTGCCCAACTTATCCGCTTCCTATGGCGCTGCGGAAACAAGAGTCAGAAAAATAACAAATGGCGCAGCTACGGCATACTTTTATCAAATAACCAAAGAGGGTAAATACAGCAACAGTGTTGCATCAATCGAATACTCCGATCTGATGGAGTTATTGAAAGCGGTAAAAGTTCTGAAGGGAGAAGTGATCAACGATATTGCCGCCAACTCAGATTATAGGGAAAACAAATTCGTGACTGTTGATGGTTTTCAGGTAGGATATTACGTAAGTAAAGGTAAAGCCAGTTGGTATATCAAACTTGAAAAACAGGGCTCCGACAATACTTTGTTTATCGACAATGGCGATACCTTTGAAACAGCATTGACCGATGCAAAAAGGAAAATTGATGAATTGAAGAGGTAAAATTTTGGTAAAGGCCACGCATCGTCTTGTTTTGCTCCTGTCATGACTGTTTTAATTTTTCTTCGTTTAACTTTTTTGCATTTGTTGTTGGAATGTGATCTCAATGAATTCGGCAGGTCTAACAATAGCTACCAACACTGTAATTCTCATGATGCCTTCCAGAATATCTTCCGGTGTCATGGTTTCCCCTAATCCTATAGAAACAGTGAAGGCATCTTCGGGGACGGCTCCTGCAAGACCTCCCCGTTTCCATATCCCGTTAAGGAAATTTCCTAACATGCTGCGGACAATTACCCATGTATTTGTGGTGTTGGGTTCGAACACAAAAGATCTGGCTGCGTATTTTATAGATTCTTCCAGCATGAT
>NZ_JBAVFG010000037.1:0-4155 GCF_049588135.1 Kaistella sp.
TTTTGCGAGTGCAAATATAAGGTAGTTTATTTTAAATCTACAAATTTTTTGATACTTTTTATAAACTTTTTTTTACGCTAGTTCTTTCTTCTTGATTAACAGTTTTTTAGCTGCATCTGTACAAAGATCGATACTCTCTTCGAAAGAGGCAGAAGTCTTTTTAACAATGATATCATCACCCGGAACTTCCAATTTCAACTCGGCAGTCTTATTTTCTTTATCACCCGTGTTTTCAACCTTCAAGAATACTTGACACCCGTGGATTTTATCATAAAACGTTTCTAGCTTATTTAGTTTCTTTTCTAAATACTCTTCAAGTGGTGCATGTGGAGTCAATCCCATTGACTGAACTTTAATTTTCATAATCTACATTTTTTTCGCTCTAGGATGAGCATTGTTAAACACTTTTTTTAATTGTTCAATATTCGCGGTGGTATAAACTTGCGTTGATGCCAACGATGAATGTCCCATTAATTTCTTCACTTTAGAAATTTCAGCTCCATTTTCTAAAACATGCGTTGCAAAACTATGCCTTAAAATATGAGGGCTTCTTTTCGTCTTCGAAGTAACAAGACTAAGGTAGGAATTTACAGCAGAATAGACAAATTTATCATTGAGTTTTTCACCTTTTTTACTTACGAAAAAATACATCTCGCTCGAATCCAGTGGTTTTCTTGTGGCTAAATACTGTTCAAAACCTTGAACAAGTTTATCAGAAATAGGGATGATCCGCGATTTATTACCTTTACCAATGACCTTAATTTCTTTTTTACTAAAGTCAACATTATCAAACAAAAGACTCGTTAATTCCGCTTTCCGCATTCCGGTTTGGTATAGCGTTTCGATAATCAGCTCTTTTAGAAAGCTTCCGTTTTCTGGCTTTTTTCCCATTGATTCAAGCGCCAACATTTCTGCTTCTGAAAAAGGAATTTGTTTTTCGGCGTAAAATTTCAAGGATTGAATACTCTCCAGCGGTGAGACTTTAACCTCAGCAACATCTAATAAAAAAAGGAAGAAACTCCGCAGGGAAGAGAGTTTTCTGTTGATGCTTCGTTTAGAAATTTTAGACTCACTTAATTCGGTCATGAAATTTCTAATGATTTTTTTATCGACTTTTGTAAAATCCTGATGTGATTCTGTTCTTAATAGAAAAACAGAAAAATCTGATAAGTCTTTACGATAGCTCGTCACCGTATGAGGTGAATAGCGTTTTTCTACTTCTATATATTCTAAAAATCGTTCTATCAACATACTACAACCAACAAAAAATCACTTTTCAAATATAAGTATTTGAAAAGTGATTGAGGTATTTTCTGAAAGAAATTTTTCTTTAAGCTTGGTCTTCGATGCTCAAGTTTCTTTGTTTGTAAGCTGCTTTAGTATTCGCTGCTCTCTTCACAACAGAAGGCTTATTGAATTGTTGACGACTTCTAAGAGCTCTTACAGTTCCTGTCTTGTCAAATTTTCTTTTGTACTTTTTTAAAGCTCTATCGATGGATTCACCATCTTTTACTGGGATTATTAACATAATTTACATCTCATTTTGGATTGCAAAAGTAAGATTTTTTTCTGAATTGACAAATTTTTTACTATTTTTAAACTCAATAAAATAAAATGAGACAACCCGACTATAAAGTAATCAACGCTTCCGCAGGTTCTGGAAAGACTTACGCACTGGTTCAGAATCTATTGGCTATTTGTTTAAAGTATCCTTCACAAGCCGACAAAATCAGAAACATTTTGGCATTGACTTTTACGAATAAAGCAGCCAATGAAATGAAACACCGAATCATCGATTGGTTGAAAAAGTTCTCACTGGACACTTATGAATCCAATAACGACCTCATCAATATTCAGGAGAAATTAAAAAATGAAGGTTCCAATATCCCTTTAAAGGATTTACATGAACGTTCAAAAAAAATGCTGGATTATGTTCTGCACCACTACTCTACTTTAAATATCGGAACGATTGATAAATTTAATTCGAAACTGGTGAGAAGTTTTGCACAAGAATTAGGTTTAGCACAAAATTTTAATTTAGAAATTAATGCCGAGCCATTTCTCATTGAAGCTGTAGATAAAATGCTGGAAGACATCGGTGAAGAAAATAAAATTTCAGAAGCATTCATGGATTTTGTGAATTATACTTTGGATAATAATGACCGAATCGACCTCAACAAAACGCTTTATAATTCAGCGAAAGAATATGTTCAAGACAAACATTACTTTCAGTTAAATGAAAACAAAGATTTCGATTGGAAGGTTTATGAAAACACGAAAAAGAATCTTCGAGAAAGCATCAAAGACTTAAGAGAAGATTCCATCAAAATTGCAGAAGATGCAATGAATTTGCTGCAGGAAAGGAATTTGGAAATCGGTGATTTCGCTGATGGAAAGAACGGAATTGGTGGTTTTTTCGAAAAATTTCTCCATAAGAAAATCCCTCTTTTATATGAAACTATTGAACAGGAAGAAGGCAGAGAAGAGAAAATCCGAAAAGGAGCTTCTTCGAAATCTAAAAAAAGAGAAACTGAGATTTTCGAAATCTTAGATTTTCTTTTACCGCAAAGAAAAAAAATCATTAAAAATCATGTAGAAGCAGAAAAGAAAGAAAAAATTCTCAATGCACTTTTGCCTTTAAAAGTGAATAAAGATATTCAGGATAAATTAGCCGAAATCGAACAGGAAAATGATTTGGTTTTGCTGTCGAAATTCAACATTATGATTCACGAGAATCTTCGCGAAGAACCCACTGCCTTTATTTATGAAAAAATCGGAACGAAATTCTCTCATTATTTCTTTGACGAATTTCAGGACACTTCTTTATTGCAATGGCAAAATTTTCTTCCGTTAAGAGATCATGCAGTTTCACAAGAACACATGAGTTTTACATTGGTTGGCGATCCTAAACAAAGTATTTACCGTTTTCGCGGTGGCGATTCTCAACTGATGCTGGACATTATTAACCAAAAAGAAAAGTCACCAGTTTTTGCCCGACTTGAAAATTTAGAAAACAATTATCGAAGTGCGAAAAACATCGTAGATTTCAACAATCAGCTTTATCAATACCTATCGGAATTTACAGAAAAAGAGCATCAGGAAATCTTCGGTAATGGCTCGCAGCAGACGGCAAAATCTGATATGGAAGGTCGAGTACGAATTAATCTTATCGAAAATGCCAGTAAGAAAATTCTGTTTTATGAAGAAACTGCAGAGAAAATGCGTGATGATATTGAAGGCTGTTTAGCAAATGGTTATCGGTTTTCAGACCTTACGATTCTTTGTCGTGGGAACTTTGATATTTTCACTTTTTCTCAATTATTAGGAAATTTAAAAGTGAAATATAAAGACGAGGAAGTGTACATCAAAACGATTTCAGAATCGGGTTTAACTCTGAATTTATCATTGACTTTATTAGCATTAACTGAATTTTTGAAATGGGAAGAAAATCCAAAAAATTTTCAGTTTATGGTGAAAATGCTTTATTATTTAAAGGTTTTGGGACGAATAGAAATGAAAAATTTCAGCAATGAAATTATGGAAATTCTCGCTTTGAAAACTAAATCTGAAATGGAAGTTTTGATTGCAGAAAAATATGGACTTCAACTACAATCAAAGGATTTGCTACAACTGAATCTGTATAATTTCATCGAACATTTCTTACATGAATTTGCAGTAAAAAATAAAGAGACCGATTTCCTTTTTAATTATCTTGAAATGCTTTACGCCTATTCTCAAAATGCAGGTTCTACTTTAAAAGAATTTTTGAAATACTGGAATGAAGAAGCGAACACTAAAACAATACAAGCCTCTGAAAATGTAGATGCAGTACAGATTATGACCATTCACAAATCAAAAGGTCTGGAGTTCCCGGTGGTTCTTTTGCCCATGAAAAATGCTGCAAGTTCTAAAAAAAGCAGTTATTGGTTTGCGACAAATTCAGAAGAACAACTTCATTCTGTGAATGTGAATTTCTTTGATACTGCGCTTGAAATTTACGATCATGAAATTGCAGAATTCAATGATAAAAATTCTTATCAGGAAAAAATTGACAATTTCTGCCTACAATATGTTGCGACAACCAGAGCAGCAGAACAGCTTTTTTTTTATATTGAAAAACCGAACAACAGTGCCAATCATCTAGAAATCTATGAT
>NZ_JBAVFG010000038.1:0-71176 GCF_049588135.1 Kaistella sp.
ATTCAATGCTTGTACAAGCATTGAATACTGCAAATATTGCTCTTATTTTTTAGATAGCAAAATTTTATTCATGATATTTTTATGTTTTTATAGATGAGTATTATATTGAAAAAAATGGATCCGCTGATTGTTCAACGAATCCAAAAACACAAATGATGAAAAAAAATTTTCAATAACATTGATACAAAAACCTTGCCATTAAATGATAAAAAAAGCTAAACTTATTTTCATAAAACAATGATAAACAATTATTTAAACTCATTTTTACATATACTATATTGAATCATAACATCCAAATTTACTCTGGAAAACACAGTTCGAAACCGTTTCCTCTTAGCGATTCTATTTTGATATGAGAGTCGTGAACGAAATATTTGCGCAATCTGCTGATAAAAACAAAATCGGGAAATTGAGATTTCGTTTCAGAATCATTTTGACTAAAGAGAAGTCATTGATAGTGGGCATCATTCCTTTAAAATACAACTTCGGAAACCAATCTCTTAAAGAAACAAAATCAATTAAAAAAGCCAATGAACAAGGCAGAATGTAAAACTTTAAACCAAAAAACTCTCCCAGAAAAAGGAAGAGTTTTTATTGTTGAAAAATTTAAATTGTTGTATTATAATTATTCCGTTGGACGAAAAACCAAACCGCTTTCATCGAAATAATCGAGGGTGATTCGGTCGCCATCATTTATTTTTCCGGCAAGAATTTCCTTTGAAAGTTCATTGAGAACCTCCTGCTGAAGAACTCTTTTTAAGGGTCTTGCACCAAACGCAGGATCATAACCTTTGTTCATTACATATTCCACAGCATCATCGGTCGCAGTGATGATAATGCCTCTTTTCTCCAACATTCTGTTAAAATCCTGCAATTGATAATGTACGATTTTCCCAATTTCTTTTCTATTTAAAGGCTGAAATAAAACGATTTCGTCAATTCTGTTGATGAATTCGGGTCTTAATGTTTGTTTAAGCAGTTCGAAAACCTCTTCTTTTGTTTTAGCCACGATTTCCTCTACATTACTGTCTGTAATATTTTCAAAATTTTCCATGATTAATGGTGATCCTAAATTGGAAGTCATGATAACAATTGAGTTTTTAAAATTCACGACTCTTCCTTTATTATCCGTTAATCTACCATCATCCAAAACCTGAAGTAAAGTGTTGAAAACATCAGGATGCGCTTTTTCAATTTCATCTAAAAGCACGACGGAATAAGGTCTTCTTCGAACAGCTTCTGTTAATTGCCCACCTTCATCATAACCGACATATCCTGGAGGCGCACCGACTAATCTCGAAACAGAATGTCTTTCCTGATATTCACTCATATCAATTCTCGTCATATTATTTTCGTCATCGAATAAATATTCTGCGAGCGCTTTTGCCAATTCGGTTTTTCCGACTCCTGTTGTTCCAAGGAATAAAAAACTGCCGATCGGCTTTTTCTCGTCATTCAATCCTGCACGATTTCGTCTAATCGCGTTCGCAACTGATTCTATGGCTTCATCCTGCCCAACTACTCTTTTGTGCAACTCATCTTCGAGATGCAATAGCTTTTCTCTTTCAGATTGTAAAAGTTTGGTAACCGGAATTCCTGTCCATTTTGAAATAACTTCCGATATATTTTCTGCCGTCACTTCTTCTTTAATTAATTCATTCTGATTATTCTGCATCTCAAGTTCAAGCTTCTGTAAATCAGCTTCTTTTTCTTTAATTTTGCCATATTGAATTTCGGCAACTTTAGCATAATCTCCAGCTCTTGAAGCTCTTTCAGCTTCTAACTTCAATGCTTCAATATCTTTTTTAATAGAAGTTAAATCCTCAGATTTTTGTTTTTCTTTCAACCATTTCGCATTGATTTCATTTCGCTCCTCAGCAACTTTAGAAATGTCTTCTTTTAAATGACCTACTCTAATATCATTTCCTTCCCTTGAAATCGCAGCAAGTTCAATTTCCATCTGCATCAGTTTACGATCCAGAACATCCAGTGATTCAGGTTTTGAATTGATTTCCATTCTTAATTTTGCAGAAGCTTCATCAATTAAATCAATCGCTTTATCTGGCAAAAATCGGTCGGAAATATAGCGCTGAGACTGTTCTACCGCAGCAATTATCGCTTCGTCTTTTATTCGAACTTTATGGTGAGATTCATATTTATCTTTAATTCCACGCAAAATAGAAATCGCCGATTCGGTATCTGGTTCTTCTACCATCACTTTCTGGAAACGCCTTTCTAAAGCTTTATCTTTTTCAAAATATTTTTGATATTCATTTAAAGTGGTTGCGCCAATCGCACGAAGCTCACCTCGTGCTAAAGCTGGTTTCAAAATATTTGCAGCATCCATCGCACCTTCTCCACCGCCCGCTCCAACCAAAGTATGGATTTCATCAATGAAAAGAATAATTTGACCATCTGATTTAATCACTTCATTGATCACCGATTTCAATCTTTCTTCGAATTCTCCTTTGTATTTTGCACCAGCGATCAAAGCTCCCATATCTAGCGAAAACAGAGTTTTATCCTGTAAATTTTCGGGAATATCACCGGAAATAATTCGGTGCGCAATTCCTTCTGCAATCGCAGTTTTCCCAACGCCGGGTTCGCCAATTAAAATTGGATTATTTTTGGTTCTTCTGGAAAGAATCTGCAAAACCCTACGAATTTCTTCATCTCTTCCGATAACGGGATCGAGCTTTCCTTCAGCGGCGAGTTCATTGAAATTTTTAGCGTATTTATTTAATGATTGATAAGTTTCTTCCGAGCTTGCAGAAGTTGCTTTCGAACCTTTTCTAAGTTCTTTGATGGCAGTTTCTAAACCACTTTTAGTAATACCCATATCTTTGAGCATTTTAGAAACATCAGAATTTACATCGAGAAGAGAAAGCCAAAAATGTTCGATCGTCACATATTCATCGCCCATTTTTTTGGCGATATTCGGAGCGTCGAGCAAAATCTTGTTGGTAGATTGCGAAAGATAAATATTTCCACCTTCCACTTTCGGGAGTTTTTCGATATTCTCGCGATTCCTTTCTCTTACTAAATTGAGCTCTGCTTCTGATTTCTTTAATAAAAATTCAGAAATATTTTCATCAATTTGGAAAATTCCTTCCAATAAATGTTGTGGTTCAATACTTTGATTGCCAAATTCCATCGCAATTTGTTGTGCTTTCTGGATGGCTTCTTGTGATTTTACGGTATATTGATCTAAGTTCATAATGGTAATTTTTAATTTTCAGAAACAGAAAGAATCCATAACTTCTTACGAATTCTTACTATTCCTATTCAATCATTATTTAATTCTAAATTCTGTTCGGCAAAAACCATTCTATTCATTATAATTAAATAAAATCGGTCAAAATTTCCGAATTCAATAATTACAAACACTGTTGATAAGTCAAAGTTTCCGATTTAGAGAGAAATAGCTGTATTTAAATCGGCGATTTTTAACTTTAATTAAAAAAGTGAATGAAATAAACAAGCCATTTTTATACGTTTCAAAAAATAAGTATATTTGTTGAACTCACTTTTACTGAGATTTTAAAATATTATGCATCATTTTCATCAACTAAAAGCAACTAAAGTATCACGGGAAACCAATGATTGCGTACATATCGCATTCGAAATTCCAGAGAACTTAAAACATGAATTTTCTTTTAAACAAGGACAGTATCTGAATGTAAGATTTGTTTTTGGGGAAGAAGATTTGCGCAGAAGTTATTCTATCATCAATGCACCGAGCGAAGAAAACGCTGATTTGGAAATCTTGGTAAAACATTTGGAACAGGGAAAAGTTTCGACTTATCTTAATCACGAACTCAAAGTGGGTGATTTAGTAGAAGTAATGGCACCTTCCGGACATTTTCATACGCATTATCATGTTTCGAATGAAAAAACTTACGTTGGTCTTGCTGCCGGAAGCGGAATTTCGCCAGTTTTATCAAATATCAAAGAAGCTCTTTATCAGGAACCAAAAAGCAAAGCCTATTTATTTTTCAGCAATAAAAGCTTTATTGATATTATCTTTAAAAAAGAAATTGATGATTTAGTAGAAAAATTCGAAGGAAGATTAAAAGTAATTTTCTTGTTATCAAGAGAAAAACATTTCGAAGACGAACTTTTTGAAGGAAGAATTTCTGCGGAGAAACTTGGTCTTTTACTCCAAAGATTCGATGATATTCCGGTTCAGGAATCTACTTATTTTATTTGTGGCCCTTCGGAAATGATTAAAGGAGTTTCTGATTATCTGAAAAAAGAACAGAAAGTCCCGTCGCTTCAAATCATGTATGAATATTACGCTGCGCCTGATGAAGAAGGAAATGCAGAAATGAGCGACGAGTTCAAAGCGATTCCGAATCTGGAAAGTATGGTGACTTTAATTATTGATGATGATGAATATTCGTTTCACCTTAATTCAAAGAAAAACAGTATTTTAGACCAGGCTTTAGCCGATAAACTTCCGGTTCCGTTTGCTTGCAAAGGCGGTGTTTGCTGCACTTGCAAAGCTCAGGTGATGGAAGGAGAAGTATTTATGGAGAAAAACTTCGCGCTCACTGAAGATGAAGTTGCGCGTGGTTTTGTATTGACTTGTCAGTGTCACCCGACGACGAATGTGGTGATGTTGAATTACGACGTATAATTTGTTTAATTTTAAAAACTAACAATCATGATCAACTGGAATTTTGCTTCCTTAATCGAAGAAGAAAAAGAGTTTAAAATCGAAGGAATTAATATTTGGAACCATTCCTGGCATTGCGCCGATCGAAAAATAGAAGTGATCGGTCCGCTAAGTGGTAACCCTTACCTCTTTAATCAATATGAAATTAGAAGTCCTGAGAAAACAATCACTTTTGTGGTTGGTGAATTTTCTGAAGGAAGAATGGGACTTTACCTGCCAGAAGAAGACGCGATCAATACGCAGTAAACAGGTAATTTTAATTAAAATAAAATTCTCATGAATCAAGAAAAATTTTTAAAATACGTACAAGCCGAAAATAAAGTAGAACCAAAAGATGTAATGCCCGATGATTACAGAAAATTATTGGTTAGACAAATTTCGCAACACGCCCATTCCGAAATCGTAGGAATGTTGCCAGAAGCCAATTGGATTTCTCGTGCGCCAACTTTAAGAAGAAAAATGGCACTTTTAGCCAAAATTCAAGATGAAGCTGGTCATGGACTTTATTTATATGCGGCAACTGAAACTTTGAACAACGGAGAAATCGCTGCCGACCGAGATTCTACTTATAATGATATGCTTTCCGGAAAAGCTAAATATTCGAGTATTTTCAATTATCCTGCGCTTTCCTGGGCAGATATTGGCGCAATTGGTTGGCTCGTTGACGGTGCTGCGATTATGAACCAAGTCATGTTGATGGGAAATTCTTACGGGCCATATTCACGAGCAATGGTGAGAATTTGCAAGGAAGAATCTTTCCACCAAAGACAAGGTTACGAAATTTTGATGACGCTTTGCCGCGGAACAAAAGAACAAAAAGATTTGGCACAAGAAGCATTAAACCGTTTTTGGTGGCCCGCTTTGATGATGTTTGGTCCGAATGATGCCGATTCTCCGAATTCTCAAAAATCAATGAATTACCGAGTAAAACGGGAAAGCAATGATGATTTGCGTCAAAGATTTGTAGATGTGACGGTTTCTCAGGCAGAATTTTTAGGCTTAAAAATTCCCGATGAAAATTTAAAATGGAACGAAGAAACCCAACATTACGATTTCGGCGAATTGCCCTGGGATGAATTTATGGAAGTCTTGAAAGGAAACGGACCTTGCAACAAAAAACGTTTGGAAACAAAAAGAAAAGCACAAAAAGAACATTCTTGGGTGAAAGATGCGGCGATGGCGTTTGCGGGAAATAATGTAACAATATAACAAACTATTAATTTACCAATCTTGATAATTTATAGTTTGTCAAAATTCATCAAAAAAAATTCCCCAAACCCTAAAGGGATTTTTTTTGATGAATTTTTCAAGTAATTTTCCCATTATTAAATTGATACATTGTTAAATTAAATTTATGATTTGGACAGGACGTTTCGACGGAGAAGAAGCTTTATACCACCGGATTTTTCAAAGAGTTTCTTTGGAAAACAATTACGATAATATTTCGGAAAACGATTTTGTTTTGCACGGTTTTGCTGTGGATGAAGGCGTGAAAAGAAACAAAGGAAGAGTCGGCGCAAAAGACGCTCCTGATATTATTAGAAAAAACATTTCGAATTTCCCTGTTGTAAATCCTGATTTTAATTTAAAAGATTTTGGAAACATTTCTTGTAACGACGAAGATTTAGAAAAAACCCAAAACGAACTTGCGAATAAAGTTGCCGAAGTTTTAAAAAGAAAAGGAAAATCAATCGTTTTTGGTGGCGGACATGAAGTGATGTTTGCGCATTATTCTGGAATTAAAAAAGCTTTTCCCAATCAAAAAATCGGAATCATTAATATAGATGCGCATTTCGATAATCGGGAAATCGACCCAAATATTGGCGCAAGTTCAGGAACAGGTTTTTGGCAAATTGCGCAGGAAGAACAAATTCATTCTTTACATATCGGAATTCAAAAAAACTCAAACACTTTAAAATTATTTGATACTGCGCATCAATATGCGATGAAATATATTTTGGCTGATGAACTTTTTTTTGAAAACCTACCAAATATTTACCAAAAAATCGATATATTTTTAGAAGAAATTGATGTTTTATATCTTACAATTTGCATGGATGTTTTCAATGCTTCTATTGCGCCCGGTGTTTCGGCTTTGGCGTATAATGGGATTTTTGCCGACCCTACTTTTATGCATTTCTTCAAACACGTTTTGAGTTTCGAAAAATTAATCGCCATGGATGTCGCCGAGGTAAACCCTCTTTATGACAATAATGAAATCACTGCAAGATTAGCAGCTTCTTTAATAAATGAATGGTTTATATTGATTAAAACTTAGTTTTGTCATTTATTATTATAAGCAATTTACTTTTTCGCTTTTTGTATGAAATAACAGATCTCTATCCGTCTTCCAAAAAGTAAAAAAATATAATTTTCGCAACGTATTGATTTTATATTTTTAACTGATTGTCTTTCAATTCTTCAAAAATATTAGCACAAAAAAAACCTCGCTTTTTACGATAATAATATTATATTAGCGTTGTGTTATTAGAATGGATATAAGTTCAGTCAATATTAAATTTCATTTCATTCAATATTTAAATTTTGGTAAAAAAAGTTTAAATGATAAAGAATTTTATATCTTTGCAGCCACTAACAATTAATTAAAAACAATTTACTATGTCAGACATTGCATCAAGAGTAAAAGCTATCATCGCTGATAAACTCGACGTTGAAGAAACAGAAGTAACTCAAGAAGCTAGCTTCACTAACGATTTAGGAGCTGATTCTTTGGATACTGTAGAATTAATCATGGAATTCGAAAAAGAATTTAACATTCAGATTCCTGATGATCAAGCAGAAAAAATCACTACGGTAGGACACGCTATTGCTTACATTGAAGAAGTAGTGAATAAATAATATTCTATCAACAAAGAAAAAATTTATGGAATTAAAAAGAGTAGTTGTAACCGGCTTTGGCGCGATTACGCCTGTTGGAAAAAACGTTAAGGAATACTGGGAAAGCCTTGTAAAAGGTGAGAGCGGAGCCGCTCCTATTACTCTTTTTGATGCCTCAAAGTTCAAAACCAAATTCGCGTGCGAAGTCAAAAACTTCGATCCATTAGAACATTTCGATAAGAAAGAAGCTAAAAAAATGGATAGAAATACTCAGTTAGGTATCGTTGCAGCCAGAGAAGCCGTGGAACATTCTGGGGTTATTTCAGACAACTTGGATAAAAACAGAGTTGGTGTTATTTGGGGTTCTGGAATTGGTGGTTTAGAAACTTTCGAAAAAGAAGTTTTAGGCTGGGCAAATACAGAAATCCCTCGCTTTAATCCTTTCTTTATTCCGAAAATGATTGCCGATATCACTGGCGGTCAAATTTCTATAGAATATGGCTTCCATGGTCCAAACTACACAACGGTTTCTGCTTGTGCTTCATCTGCAAATGCCCTTATCGATTCCAAAATGCTGATTCAATTAGGAAAAGCTGATGTAATCGTATGCGGAGGATCTGAAGCTGCAGTTACTGCAAGTGGCGTTGGTGGATTCAATGCAATGATGGCACTTTCAACAAGAAACGACGATCCTAAAACTGCATCAAGACCATTTGATAAAGATCGAGATGGATTTGTCCTTGGTGAAGGAGCTGGCTGTATTATTTTGGAAGAATATGAGCATGCGGTAAAACGTGGTGCAACAATTTATGCTGAACTAAAAGGCGGCGGAATGAGTGCAGATGCCTATCACATGACGGCACCGCATCCTGAAGGCTTAGGCGCTTATCTCGTAATGAAAAATTGTTTAGAAGACGCAGGCATTACTGCCGACGAAGTAGATCACATCAATATGCATGGGACATCTACTCCATTGGGAGACATTGCTGAATCTAATGCGATTTCAAAATTATTGGGAGAACACGCTTATGACATTCAAATTAACTCTACCAAATCGATGACCGGTCATTTGCTTGGCGCAGCGGGAGTTATTGAAGCGATTGCAGCAATACATACTATTATTCACAACATTGTCCCACCTACCATCAATCACTTTACTGATGATGAAAGAATTGACAGCAGATTGAATTTTACATTTAATCATGCCGTAAAAAAAGAAGTGAAAGTTGCGATGAGTAATACTTTCGGTTTCGGCGGACATAACGCTTGTGTACTCTTTACCAAAATTTAAGACCCTAAAAACTCTATGGAGTTAAAGAAATACATTTCTAAATTCCTAGCAAAAAGAAAGAAAAATCTATCGGAGAAGGACTATTATTTAAGCAACGAAATATCCAAAATCACTGGTTATTCCGTTCAGGATATTAATCTCTACCGAGAAGCATTTTCTTTAAAAACATCATCTAAACACAAGCAAACCAAAAACTATGAACGTCTTGAGTTCTTAGGAGATTCTGTGCTGGGAACTATTATTTCCTGCCATCTTTTTGCGACTTATCCTGATGCTAATGAAGGATATCTCACCCAGATGAAATCAAAAATCGTCAATAGGAAAAACCTTAATAAATTAGGGAATGAACTTTCTTTGACTAAATTTTTGCAAAATGAATCTAGCACATCGCTCAGTGAAAATATCGCTGGGAATCTTTTTGAAGCCTTAGTTGGAGCGATTTATCTTGACCAAGATTATGACACCTGCAGAAAAATAATCCTCGATCGCTTGTTAACACCTACCGCAATTAATCAACTTGAAAACAAAATTATAAGTTATAAAGGGTTATTATTGGAATGGAGTCAAAAGAAAAAAGTCGCGATTAGATATGAAACTTTAGAAGAAATTCAACCCAATAAAAATTTCGTTTTTCGAACTCATGTTTGGCTAGATAATGAGAAAATTTCAAATGCTACTGAAACTTCCAAGAAAAAAGCAGAAGAAAAAGCAGCACAAAGAGCGTTCTATATTTTAAATAAAAAACAAAGTATTCTTGAAAACCCAAAAGTTCACGCTAGAGATTGATGAGGACGATGAAATTACCTTAGGTCTGGTTCGTCTTGTAAAAGAAGTTCCCGATTATGAACTTTTTCATCATCTTAATGTATTGAACCCTTTCAAGTTTACCCGAATTACAGATTTAATTTATCACGGAAAACATTACGATCATTATTTCCCAAGGTTTCAGTCTTTTCATCACGACACGAAAATCTGCATTCTCTTTATTGCAAATCACTCGAGTCATAGTATTCAAAAAAGCAGCCCAATCGAACTATTTAATACAGAGACGGATACGAAATGTTTATTAGAGAATTATCCAGATGTTAACTACCTCATTACGACTTCGGAACCATTTGACGATTTTTCACTAATTTTGCTGCCTGAAAACCTGATGTTTCAAATTCAAGATTTTCAATTAAGCCCTATCGAGGAGCTTTATCAATTAATTCAATATTATGAATAAATATATTAAAAAAACAAAAATCATCGCAACACTTGGTCCAGCTTCTTCTGACAAAGAAACGATGATGCAACTGGTTCAAGCCGGTGTAGATATCTTCAGAATAAATTTTTCTCATGCTGATTACGATATTGTAAAAAAGCATGTAGAAACAATCCGCGAAATTAATCAGGAACTAGGACAATCAGTCGGGATTTTAGGAGACTTACAAGGTCCTAAACTTCGTGTTGGTGTAGTAAAAGAAGGCTCGTATTTGAATCCTGGTGATATCCTAACCTTTACCAATGAAAATATAGAAGGAGATTCTGAGAGGGTTTATATGACTTATCAGAAATTTCCACAAGATGTAAAAGTTGGTGAAAGAATTTTGATTGATGATGGGAAACTCGTGCTAGAAGTAACCGAAACTAATAATCTAGACACTGTAAAAGCAAAGACCATTCAAGGTGGGCCTTTAAGTTCAAAAAAAGGCGTCAATCTTCCTAATACCAATGTTTCGCTTCCAGCCTTAACAGAAAAAGATATTGAAGATGCGAATTTTATTCTGGATTTAGAATTGGATTGGATCGCTTTATCTTTTGTTCGTCATGCTCAAGATATTATCGATCTAAAGGAAATTATTAAAAACCATCCAACCAATAAACAGAAAACACCAATTATTGCAAAAATTGAAAAGCCAGAAGGGGTCAAAAATATCGATGAGATTCTTTTGGAATGCGATGGCATAATGGTTGCCCGAGGTGATTTAGGTGTAGAAGTTCCGATGGAAGAAGTTCCTGCAATTCAAAAAAATCTAGTAGAGAAAGCTCGTAAATATTCGAAACCGGTGATTATCGCAACTCAGATGATGGAAACCATGATTACGAGTTTAACACCAACTAGAGCCGAAGTAAACGATGTTGCAAACTCGGTATTAGATGGCGCTGATGCGGTTATGCTTTCTGGAGAAACTTCCGTAGGTCGTTATCCTGTTGATGTTGTTAAAAATATGGCGAAGATTGTTAAAAATATTGAACAAACTCATTTTTACAGAACTAAAAATTCGCCTATTGAACATGACTTCGATTGCATCGACGAACGTTTCATTACGAACAGAGTTTGCCTTGCCGCAGTGCGAATTGCGAAAACAACCAATGTGGAAGCGATTATTACACTCACCTATTCGGGTTACACAGCTTTCCAAATCTCGGCGCACCGTCCGAATTCAAACATCATTGTTTTCAGTTCTAACAAACGGGTTATTACGATGTTGAATTTATTATGGGGAGTTCGTGCATTTTATTACGATATGCAAAAATCAACCGATGAAACAATCATTCAGGTGAATATGTTGGCTCACACTTATGGTTATGTGGAACAAGGCGATTTCGTATTGAACCTCAATGCAACACCAGCTTACGAAGATGGAAAAACAAATACTTTGAGGCTGACGACCATTTAAGAAACAAGATTTAATAAGCATTGTTAGAGCTTAGAACCCTAACAATGTTTTTATAAATTATAGCACTTCTATCGAAGTGCTTTTTTTTGCAACAAATTATAACTCAAAAAAATCCGTTCAAATTGAACGGATCGTTTACTGAAACTTGGTGAAATAAATTTTCTTAAAATAAAGATAGTATTCCTCTGGAACGCCTTTGTGCACTATAATTCCCTACAAAAACATCATTCCTCTGGAATGTAATGCAAAGAAAATCCGCCCAGAAAAATTCTGAACGGATTTATTATGCTAAAAGCTATTGACCAAAAGCCATATTACATCATTCCCGGCATTCCGCCGCCCATTGGCATTGCGGGTTCTGCGCTTTTCACTTCGGTGATCACACACTCGGTTGTTAGCAACATACCAGAAACTGAAGCTGCGTTTTCTAAAGCTACACGAACCACTTTCGTAGGGTCGATGATTCCTGCTTCAAACATATTTACAAATTCATCGGTTTTTGCATTGAATCCGAAATCTGCACTTCCTTCCGAAACTTTCGCAACGATTACAGATCCTTCACCGCCTGCATTAGCAACGATTTGCCTTAAAGGTTCTTCGATTGCTCTTTTCACGATTTTAATTCCAGTAGATTCGTCTTGGTTAATTCCTTCAAAATTCAATGCAGCAATCGCACGAACCAAAGCAACTCCACCACCCGCAACGATTCCTTCTTCAACTGCCGCTCTTGTTGCGTGCAAAGCATCATCAACACGATCTTTTTTCTCTTTCATTTCTACTTCAGAAGCAGCACCAACATAAAGTACAGCAACTCCACCAGCTAATTTCGCTAATCTTTCTTGTAGTTTTTCTTTGTCGTAATCGGAAGTTGTAGATTCCATTTGCGCTTTGATTTGAGCAACTCTTCCTTTGATTTGAGCTTCGTCTCCTGCACCATTTACGATGGTTGTATTATCTTTATCGATAACGATTTTCTCCGCTGTTCCCAACATTTCTAATGTTGCGTTTTCCATGGTGAAACCTCTTTCTTCAGAAATTACAGTTCCGCCAGTTAAAATTGCGATGTCTTCTAACATTGCTTTTCTTCGGTCGCCAAAACCTGGAGCTTTTACCGCTGCGATTTTTAATGAACCTCTTAATTTATTTACTACTAAAGTTGCTAAAGCTTCGCCATCAACTTCTTCAGAAATAATTAATAAAGATTTCCCGGCTTGTGCAACTGGCTCAAGAACTGGTAATAATTCTTTCATTGAAGAGATTTTTTTCTCTACTAAAAGGATATAAGGGTTTTCAAGTTCTGCAATCATTTTTTCAGGATTCGTCACGAAATACGGTGATTGATATCCTCTGTCGAATTGCATTCCTTCCACAACATCCACAGTGGTGTCGGTTCCTTTTGCTTCTTCCACGGTAATTACACCCTCTTTACCAACTTTTCCGAAAGCTTCAGCGATTAAAGTTCCAATCGTATCGTCATTGTTCGCAGAGATCGAAGCAACTTGTTTAATTTTTTCTGAATTGTTCCCAACTTCTTGAGACTGCGTTTTCAGGTTTTCTACAACTGCGATTACCGCTTTGTCGATACCTCTTTTCAAATCCATTGGGTTTGCACCAGCAGCAACGTTTTTCAAACCTTCGCGAACGATTGCTTGAGCAAGAACGGTTGCAGTGGTAGTTCCGTCTCCGGCGATGTCGTTGGTTTTAGAAGCAACTTCTTTCACCATTTGAGCACCCATATTTTCTACTCTGTCTTCGAGTTCGATTTCTTTTGCTACAGAAACTCCGTCTTTGGTAACGTGTGGCGCACCGAAAGATTTTTCGATGACTACGTTTCTTCCTTTTGGACCTAATGTTACTTTAACTGCATTTGCTAATGCATCAACACCTCTTTTTAAAGCGTCTCTTGATTCGATATCGAATTTTATTTCTTTTGCCATATTGTTTTGTTTTTGGCGAATTGCTTTTGGCTTTTGGCTTTAGTAATTCGCAATTATTTTTAACTTATTTTTTGATTATCCTAAGATTCCTAATAAATCAGATTCTTTTACGATCAGATAATCTTTACCATCCAACTTCAATTCAGAACCTGCATATTTTCCGTAAAGAACTTTGTCACCAGCCTTTACGGTGGTTGGCTCATCTATTTTCCCTGGTCCTACAGCAACTACAATTCCTTCTTGTGGTTTTTCTTTCGCGGTATCTGGAATAATAATTCCTGACGCGGTGGTGGTTTCAGCAGCGGTTGGCTCAATAAGAACTCTGTCGGCTAATGGTTTGAAATTTACTGACATAATTATATTTATTTTTTAATTTAATTAGATGTTTTCTTATTGGCTAAAAGTTTGCCAATAATGTTGGATGATGAATGTTAGATGTTGGATGTTAAAATATGGCAGGATTTTATTTTTAATGTGAAATTATGGCAGAAAAAAGTCATCCGATTTTTCGAATGACTTTGTGAATATTGATTTTTACTGAATTAATTCTTTTTTCCCGCCGCTTGCATTGGATTTACTTTTCCTTGCGAAGCACCTCTTGCAGCATCTCCATTTTTCTGTTTGAAAACTTGGAATTTCGATGTTGCTTCTGGAATTTCGCCCCAGAAATTATTCGAAGTATCAATATCTGCAGTTTCTCGCATCGGATCAAGTTGAATTGATTTTAACTTTTTATCGAAATAATAGGTTTTAGAAACTTTCTGTTCGTTTTTTCTCCAGATTTGAGCGGAAGATTTGTCGGTGAGTTTCGTTCCGTCTTCGAAAGTAAACTCAAGAATAATCGGCATCACCAAACCCCCTTTGTTGCTGAAATCGATTTGATACGCATTTATTTTTTGCAATTTCGCTTTGTCTTTTTCCGCAACTTTTTCCATATTATTCACCTTCATTACATATTGTTTTGTGGCATCAACCTTTTCTAGACCACGATTGTATTTCCAATAAAAATCTTGGGTTTCTTTGTCTTTATCGGTATAAAAAGTAATATTTTTATCTTCACGATTTCTGATTTTCGAAATATCTTCGAAATCATTTTGCAAAGGTTTATCAACCGTATAAGTCGTTTCGCGGGATTTCGGAAGCGCATCTAAATCCGCAGAAGCTACTGTTACTTTATCAATTGAAATATCAACAGGGTCGATTCCATAGAACCAGCCACGCCAGAACCAATCGAGGTTTTCGGCACTTGCATCATTCATTGTTCGGAAAAAATCTGCGGGTTCTGGGTGTTTGAAAGCCCATCTCTGAGAATAAGTTTTAAATGCTTTATCGAAAAGCTCACGTCCCATAATCGTTTCACGCAAAATATTTAAACCGGTCGCAGGTTTTGAATAAGCATTCGGACCAAATTGAATGATATTCTCAGAATTCGTCATAATCGGTTCCAACTGATCTTTTGGCAATTTCATATAATCGATGATCGTATGAGCCGGACCTCTTCTTGAAGGGAATTTATTATCCCATTTTTCTTCCGTTAAATATTCCACGAAAGTGTTCAAACCTTCATCCATCCAACTCCATTGTCTTTCGTCTGAATTGATAATCATTGGAAAAAAATTGTGCCCAACTTCATGAATAATTACGCCAATCATTCCATTTTTAATTCCTTCAGAATAAGTGCCGTCTTTTTCGGTTCTTCCGTAATTGAAACAAATCATCGGATATTCCATTCCATTCGCCGCTTCGATGGATTGCGCAACTGGATAAGGATAAGGAATCGTGAATTCAGAATATGTTTTTATCGTGTGAGCAACGGCCTTTGTAGAGAATTTGCGATAAAGATTATAAGCTTCTTTCGGGTACAAACTCATCGCCATCACTTCATTCTTGTTTTCAGGAATAATAACTTTCATGCCGTCCCAAATGAATTTTCGAGAGGAAGTCCATGCGAAATCCCGAACATTTTCCGCTTCGAATTTCCAGATTTTTCTTTCTTTGGATTTATTTTTTTCTGACTTTTTAGCTTCGTCTAAAGTAACAATCTCGATGGGTTCATTTGAATTTTGCGCTTGTTTCCATCTTGCCAATTGTGCAGAAGTAAGAACTTGCTCGAAATTCTTTCCTGCACCAGTTGAAGCAACAATATGATCGGCAGGAACATTCATCGAAACTTTGAAATCACCGAAAGCCAAAGCAAATTCAGCTCTTCCTGTAAATTGGTTATTTTGCCAACCTTTGAAATCACTGTAAACACACATTCTCGGATACCATTGTGTAATCGTATAAAGATCGTTTCCATCTTCCGGAAAGTATTCGTAGCCTCCTCTTCCGCCCATTTTTAAACGGTCAGAGATATTATAGTTCCATTCGATTTTAAATTTAAAAGTTTCGCCTTTTTTAAGAACTTTAGGCAAATCAATTCTCATCATTGTTTTGTTCACAATGTATTTCAACGGATTCCCAAAAGCGTCGGTTACTTTTTCTAAATTCACACCATAACCGTTGTCTTCATTGGGTAAATCGGTCGTTTTCAAATGGTCAGAAGTCGCCATTTTTGGCAACATCGATCCTGAATCATAGCCTGCATTTTTAACTGATGAATGCTCATTTTCATCCAATTGAAGCCACAAATAATCTAAATTATCTGGCGAACTATTATAATAAGTAATGGTTTCGGAACCTTTTAAATTTCTTTTATCTTCATCGAGATATGCGGAAATATCGTAATCGGCACGGTTTTGCCAATAACCTTGTCCTGGCGCACCAGAAGCGGTTCTGTAAACATTTGGTGTTGGTAAAATAGTACCTAATTGTTCAAATTTATTACCGTGATTGCTCTTCGGATTATTCTGAATATCTTGAGCGAAAATCCCCAAAGGAATAAAAAGCGATAAAACGAGCGATTTGAATTTCATGTTATAGAGAGATTTTAAATAAATAGTAATCAAAAGTAAGAATTCGTTACAATAAATGATTTATAAATATAAACTTTAACAATTTAAAACGGCATTCTTTCTAAAGCCATTTTTAAAGAAAGTGCAAAAACACCCGACGAAATGAACAAAACCCAATCTTTCCTGTTGACTCTGAAAAGATTCAGCAAAAGAAATTGCACGATTAAAATTGCGATAACCACAGCGATTTGTCCCAATTCTAACCCGATATTGAAACCCAAAAGCGGAACGAAAATATGCTGCTCTTTTGCCAACATCATTCTCGCAGTATTCGCAAAACCCATCCCGTGAATTAAACCGAAAAACAGTGCGAGAAAATAATTCATTTTCATTAAACTATTGTACTTATTTCTCATTAAAACATTATCCACCGCAGTGATAACAATCGTTAACGGAATGAGAAATTCCACCCACTTTTCTGGAACCCGAACGACATCTAAAACGCTCAATGCCAAAGTAATTGAATGACCAATCGTAAAAGCGGTAACGAGCCACAAGATTTTTTTCCAATCTTTTAGCAAATAAACCGCCACCAAAACCAGCACAAAAAGTTGATGATCGAGCGCATCAAGCGAAATAATATGTTCCCAACCGAGTTTTAAATAGAAAATAAAATCCTGCATTTGTCGTATATTTTTTTTGAAATGCGATGATACAAAATTTATTTTAACTTTGTTTAAAATTTATTGCAATGACTTACACGCTTAAACTTGAAAATAAAGAAGATTTCCAAAAAGTGAAAAAACTTTTGGAGCAAATAAAAGGTGCGAAAGTTTTTGAAAATAAAGAAGATGATTCTTATGAAGACGGCACGCCAAAAGCATTTATTGAACAATTAGAAAAATATGCTGATTCATTGACGGAGGAAGATTATATTTCTTCTGAAGAATTTTTCGCAAACGCAAGAAAGAAAGTATGCGAGTTGTATTCACAGAAATAGCGGAACAAACACAAGAAAAAATAATTGAGTTTCTTGCAAATCAATGGACAGAAAAAGAAATTGCTGTTTTTCTAAATGATGTTGAAAATTTACTTCATGATTTAGAAAACGACAAATTTAGAATGTATCAAAAATACTCGAAAACTATTCGTTCTGCATTAATCGGAAAAAATCATGTGAGGGTATATTTCCAAAAAAACAACAATAGTTTGATTAAAATTCTTCTTTTTTTTGATGTTCGAGAGGATCCTAATAAATTGTTTGATTACATAAAATAAAAATATTGAAAACTTTCTTTTTCCTATTCTCATTCCTCTTTTCACTATCTTTTCAAGCAAAAGAAATCCATCCGTACCATGTTGGTTCTGTTGAATTTAATTATAATCAAAAGTCGAAAACATTTGAAATTTCGGGGAAATTTTTTCTGGATGATTTAGAAAATGCTTTAAAAGAAAAATTCGGCAAAGCGGTTCATTTTAATGATGAAAAATACAAAGCGCAAATTAATGCGTATTTAATTCAATATTGCGAAGAATATTTGAAGCTTAAAGTTGACAATAAATTCCTTAAAATCAATTACATCGGTTTCGAAGAAGACAGCGAATCTGTAGATATTTACTTAGAATCTGAAAAAGTAAATCCTCCGAAAAAAGTAGAAACCGCCGTGAGTTTGCTTTACAATTTATATGATGACCAAATGAATATCATCCACATTATTGTTGACGGAAAGCGGAAAAGCCAAAAACTAAATTATCCCGACCGATATTTGTATCAGAATTTTTAGTTATCGAATTCTGCGTTCACTCTTTTTGCTTCTTCGAGTAGATCTGGAAAAAATCCGTTAAAATGAGTTTGAAGTTGTGGTTTATGATTCATAAAAACATCAAAAACCGGTAAGTTTTTATCTAAATATTTCGCTTTATTCAGCACATTTTGCATTGAAAACTCGATTCCCCAATCTTCTTTGTAATTGTACAACCAATTGTCTTTTTCCATGCGGTCGAGCATTCGTTTGAAATTTTCGGGGAAAAATTTTTCATGTTTTCTTAAAACCTGATATACTTTTTCGGAATGATTTTTCAAAATTTCATCGGGCAAGGAATTTGCCAGAAAATAATCCATCGCCACATCTACAAACGCCCCGGAATACAATCTCACAAGCGGACTGAAAATCTTTTTCGCTTCATGAATTTCGGGATGCGAATCGGTAAAAGTATCGACCGCTCTGTGCAAAGTAATTCCTTCGCCAATTTTTTCGGGGAAAGAAAAACGGTCTTTGTTTCGGATAAAATCTTCCAAAAACTGCCCAACAATTTGTTCGTCGGAAAACGTGAGATAAGAATGTGCGAGGAAATTCATTTTTTATAATTGAACTCAATTATTAATTCAAAAAAATTAGATTATTCTATATCCAAAACTGCTTTTAAATACAGAACTACTTGTTTTTGCTTTGTGGGTGGGATTTTTCCGATTTTTTTAATAAAACGGGAATTATCAATCGTACGAATTTGGTCAACCATGATGTCGCAATCTTCAAAAACACCACCGCTTCCTTTTTCTAAAAAAACCCGTA
Organism: Kaistella sp.; assembly: GCF_049588135.1. Taxonomy (GTDB): domain Bacteria; phylum Bacteroidota; class Bacteroidia; order Flavobacteriales; family Weeksellaceae; genus Kaistella. Next base: position 18,875 of record NZ_JBAVFG010000038.1, read on the forward strand.
TAAAAGGAGCGTTTCTTACCTTAGTGGTAATCGGGCAAATAATGGTAGAAGTATGTTCTTCTTCATTCAAAAGATTTGTTTGCACAATTAATACAGGACGTGTTTTCCCCGTTTCAGAGCCAATTTTCGGATTCAAATCTGCAAGCCAAATTTCAAATTGATAAATCATTTTCTAATGCTTCAAATTCTTTTAAAACCTCTAAATTATCTTCGCGAACGAGCAACGAACTTCGCCGCAATTCTTCCCGCAGCATTTCACGTTTTTGCGATTTATTATAAAAATCTAATGCTTCGTTAATGTAACGGTTTCTTGCTTTTTTCTTTGCCTTAATGATATTTTCCGTGTCTTGAAAAATCGCATCATCTATTTTTAATGAGATTGTTTTCATATTCAAAAAGTATATACTGCAAAGATATACAATATTACACTTAAAATATAATTCTAAAATAATGCGTCATGAAAATCCTCAATTTTGCTCACCTCAACAATATTAATTCCGTGTTTTTTCTTCGGGATTTTATTCAAATTCGAAACAAAAATCTTTTCGTAACCCAATTTTTCTGCTTCAGAAATTCTTTGCTCAATCTGCGGAACCGGACGAATTTCGCCACTCAAACCAATTTCGCCCGCAAAACAAAAATGTTCAGAAATCGCAATATCATCATTTGAGGACAAAATGGAAGCCACAACCGCCAAATCCAAAGCAGGATCGTCGGTTTTTATTCCGCCAGTAATATTCAGAAAAACATCTTTTGAACCGAGTTGAAAACCTGCTCTTTTTTCTAAAACCGCCAAAAGCATATTCAATCTTTTCGAGTCGAAACCGGTGCAACTTCTTTGCGGCGTTCCGTAAACCGCAGAACTTACCAAAGCCTGAATTTCAATCAACATCGGGCGGTTTCCTTCTAAAGTTACCGCGACAGAATTCCCAGAAAGTTCTTCGAATTTTTTCGTAATTAATATTTCCGATGGGTTTTTTATTTCTTTCAAACCTTGCGAAACCATTTCGTAAATCCCGATTTCTGCGGTGGAACCAAAACGGTTTTTACTTGCTCGTAATAATCTGAACAAATGATTTCGGTCACCATCGAAATTCAAAACCACATCTACCATGTGTTCCAAAACCTTTGGACCAGCGATTTGTCCGTCTTTGGTGATATGTCCAACTAAAAAAGTCGGTGTATTGGTTTCTTTTGAAAATTTAATGATTTCGTTCGAGCATTCCCGAATTTGCGAAACCGTTCCGGGCGCACTTTCAATGAGCTGACTTTGAAGTGTTTGAATTGAATCGATAATCATGAAATCGGGTTTCAATTTTTTCGCTTCGTGCAGAATTTTTTCTACCGAAGTTTCCGTAAAAAGAAAACATTTCGGGTTTTGAAGTTCTGTTAATCGATCGGCACGCATTTTTATTTGCGACGCACTTTCTTCGCCCGAAACGTACAGAATGGTTTTCTTCATTTTCAGTGCTAATTGAAGCAACAATGTCGATTTCCCAATTCCCGGTTCGCCACCAATTAAAGTGACAGATCCTAAAACAATTCCGCCGCCCAGAACGCGATTCAGTTCTTCGGAAGGGGTTGCAATTCGAGGTTCTTCGAAGGTTTCAACTTCAATAATATTAATGATATGTTGCTTGGATTTGTCGGTATAACTTTTCGCAGGAGATTTTTCTACAATTTCTTCCACCAAAGTATTCCATTCGCCACAATTTTTGCATTGTCCGAGCCACTGCGGATATTGCGATCCGCAGTTCTGACAGAAATATGCCGTTTTCACTTTTGCCATGTTGCGAATTTCTGAATTTTTTTTTGATAATTGGTTATTTCGAGAAGTGCTGATTTTTTTTAGGAGCAAGAAGGTTTTCGTTTCTCAGAAAATCAGTCGCGCTGTCCGTTCTATCTTTTTCTTTTTCTGAGAAAAAAGAAAAAGGATGCCACTTCCATCACGGCTAAAAGGTTAGGAAGTTTGTTTTTCGAAGGTGAAAAAGTTGCAGCGCAACCAAATATTGGTAGAAATAAAACCAATAATTTAAATAAGCCATAGAATGGCAACCTATTGGTTTAAAATATTTTCTAAACCTTTATTTGCCCCGTCTTGCAAAATCCATTAACTTTGCACAAACCTAATCTAATGAGTAAAAAGAACACGAAATACATCTTCGTAACCGGCGGTGTAACTTCCTCTTTAGGCAAAGGAATTGTCTCGGCTTCCCTTGGCTTACTGCTAAAATCGAGAGGATTCAATGTCACCATCCAAAAACTTGACCCTTATATTAATATCGACCCGGGAACACTAAATCCTTATGAACACGGCGAATGCTATGTGACTGAAGATGGTGCAGAAACCGATTTGGATCTTGGGCATTACGAAAGATTCCTGAATTCTAATACCTCTCAAAACAACAATGTAACGACTGGTAAAATTTACCAAACCGTTATCGAAAAAGAAAGAAAAGGCGATTTCTTAGGAAAAACCGTGCAGGTCATTCCACACATCACGAATGAAATTAAGCGCCGGATCAAAATTCTTGCGAAACAAAATTACGATATCATCATCACCGAAATTGGTGGAACAGTCGGTGATATAGAATCTCTTCCTTATATAGAAAGTGTACGTCAATTGAAATGGGAATTGGGCGAACATAATTCGATGGTCATTCACTTGACTTTGCTTCCTTATCTGGCTTCGAGTGGTGAATTAAAAACCAAACCTTCGCAACATTCTGTTCGGCAGTTAATGGAATCTGGGATTCAAGCTGATGTTTTGGTTTGTAGAACAGAACATCATATTCCGAAAGAACAACGGATGAAACTGGCTCAGTTTTGCAACGTTGCTTTAGAAAATGTGATCGAATGTAAAGATTTGGAAACGATTTATGAAGTTCCATTGTATTTACAGAAACAGGATTTTGATGATGTTGTGTTAAAAGAACTGAATTTAAAATCCGACAAACAAGCTGATTTAAAAGACTGGAAAACCTTCCTTAAAAAATACAAAAACCCGAAGAAAAAAGTAGAAATCGCTTTGGTCGGCAAATATGTTTCATTGCAGGATTCTTATAAATCTATTGCCGAAGCATTTATTCATGCTGGTGCCGATTTAGAAACTGAGGTGAAAGTAAGATGGGTTTACAGTGGTGATATCGACAATGGAAATGTTGCAGAAACATTTGCCGGAATCGACGGAATGCTGATTGCTCCTGGATTTGGAGACCGCGGAATTGAAGGGAAAATCGCTGCTGCAAAATATGCCAGAGAAAATAATATTCCACTTTTAGGAATTTGTTTGGGAATGCAAATTATGACGATTGAATTTGCCAGAAACATTCTTGGTTACAAAAAAGCCAACTCAATGGAATTCGACACATCAACTCCTGAACCTGTAATTTCTTTAATGGAAGATCAGAAAAATGTGGTTGAAAAAGGCGGAACCATGCGATTAGGCGCCTGGAAATGCACTTTGAAAACTGGCTCAAAATTAAATGAGATTTACGGCACGAAAAACATTTCGGAAAGACACCGTCACCGTTATGAATTCAATTCAGAATACAGAGATGAATTTGAGAAAAACGGTTTGATTCCGACCGGTTTCAATCCTGAAACTGATTTGGTAGAAACGTTGGAATTGAAAAATCATCCTTTCTATATCGGAGTACAATATCATCCGGAGTACAAAAGTACGGTTGCTTCACCACATCCTTTATTTAAGGCTTTGATCAAAGCTTCAACTAAAAAGTAAAAAGAAGGAGATAAAAGACAAAATGTTTTTTATCTCTTTTGTTTTTAAATCACCTGCCTAAAAATTCTTCATTGCCAAAAATTTCAGTATTTTTGTCACCCAAAATTAAAAGGTAAAAAATTAGAGAATTACAAACCTTCGAATTTTAAATTTCAAATAAATTAAAATGCAGCAAAATAACGGTTTAGATAAAAATCAGTTGATCATTTTCGCACTATTTTCGATGATTATTATAGGCGCAATGTTTTATTTCCAAAATAAACAGGCTACCGAACAACAATTAAAAGAGTCGCAAAATAAAACGCAGGTCACCCAACCGGTGGTAAACAATGCGGCTAAACCAGCAATCGCAACCAACCTAAACGACAGTATAAAAGCAACGTCGATTCAGCAAGTAGAATTAAAGAACAAGGAACTGACTTTAGAAATCTCAACTTTGGGTGGTCAACTTTCTACAGTAGAGCTTAACCAGTTTAAAGCTTACGATACGAAAACTGATACTAACGATCGAAAACTTTTACTTTTTGATAAAAACAACTCATCTTACGGTTTTCAGTTTAAAGATAAATCTGGAAAAACCTTCAACACTAAAGATTTAGTTTTTGCACCGATTCAAAACGGAAATTCGGTAACGATGCAGGCTAATGTAAACGGTGCTGTTATTCAGTTTATTTATACTTTGCTAGATAAATACACGGTTGATTTCAATGTAAAAACACAAGGTTTATCACAATTGGTTTCTGATTCTAAGGCAGAATTCGTTTGGGATCTAAGTGCAAGACAAATGGAAAAAGGCCGTTCGCAAGAACAAACTCATACTGAATTCAATTACACTTTTAATGATTATAAAAGTTTTGATTACGACGGAAGAACCACAATGGAAGAACCAAAAGAAACATTGAATTGGTTAGCTATTAAACAACAGTTTTTCTCGATGGTAATTGAACCACAACATGGTTTCAAAAATTCTCACGGTTCACAAGATACCATTAATGAAGGCGAATTTATTAAAAAATTCAATTTCAATGGTCAGGTTGATTTGGCAGCGGGTGAATTGAATCAGGATTTCAAATGGTATTTCATGCCTTTGGATTTGCCATTATTAAAATCTTACAACAAAAACTTCGATGAATTACTTCCTTTAGGCTGGTCATTCATTGGAACACTGAACAGATGGTTCTTTATCCCAATGTATAATTTAATCTCCAGTTGGGGACTTGCAGCAGGATGGGTGATTTTCTTAATGACGATTATCGTGAAAATTATTTTGTCACCGGTAATGTTCAAGCAACATAAACTGAGTGCGATGATGAAAGTGATTCGTCCGGAAATTGATGCAGTAAACGAAAAATACAAAGGTGCGGACGCCATGAAAAAACAGCAGGAAACAATGGCTGTTTATAAAAAAGCAGGTGTGAATCAAATGGCAGGCTGTCTGCCGGGATTAATTCAGGTTCCTATTTTCTATGCTTTATTCCGCTTCTTCCCGAATATGATCGATCTGCGGGGAAAAAGTTTTTGGTTTGCTAAAGATTTAACGGCTTACGATGACGTTATTAAATTACCATTTAGTGTTCCATTATTAGGAGACCACTTAAGTATTTTCGCCTTAGCGTGTACGGTGGTGATTTTAATCTACACCATCATGACGGCAGGGAATATTCAGCAACCAACTCAGGAAGGAATGCCGAATATGAAAGTGATTATGTATATCTTCCCGATCACCTTTTTATTCTTCTTAAATACTTCTGCATCAGGTTTATCTTGGTATTATTTTGTGTCGAATGCGATTAATATTTTAATTATTTTGGTGATTAAATATTGGATTTTAGATGAAAAAAAGATTCATGCTCAGATTCAGATGAACAAACAGAAAGACCCTAAAAAAGAAGGGAAGTTCCAGAAAAGAATGCGTGAAATGATGGAGAAAGCTCAAGAGCAACAAAAAGCACAACAGCAGCAAGGAGGAAAGAAAAAATAAAACCTCTTTTACAAATACTAAAAAACTGGAAGAAAATTTTCTTCCGGTTTTTTTATTGATTATTATCAATTATTTATCAGTCATATTTTAATCTAAAAGATTGTCGATGATGAATGGTTGGACCGAATTTAATTAAAGCTTCACGGTGTTGTTTTGTCGCATAACCCATATTCTTATTCCAACCGTATTGGGGGAACTCTTCATGCAAATTAATCATCAGCTGATCCCGATAATTTTTGGCCAAAATAGAAGCACAGGCAATCGAAAGAATCTTTGAATCACCTTTAATAATGCATTCATGTAGAATAGATTGGTACGGATGAAATTTATTTCCATCAATTAAAAGCAGTTCAGGTCGAATTTTCAGTTGATCTAAAGCCAAATGCATTGCATGAATACTCGCATTTAGGATATTATGCTCATCAATAAAGGAAGGAGAAAGCTCTGCGATGGCAAAATCTTTCACATTATCTTTGATATAGTCATCCAGATATAAGCGTGTTTTAAATGTTAATTTTTTAGAATCATTAACCAAATTTTGGTTAAAGTTTTCATCGAGTATAACCGCTGCCGCAACGACTGGTCCACACAAGCAACCACGACCGACTTCATCGCAACCTGCTTCAACGCTATTATCTGACCATTTTTTTAATAGTTCCATAAAAAGACACAATATAATATAATGCTACAAAATATTTAAGACGTAAAAATACAAACTTTCAAAAACAAAAACTTGATTAAATTTAAGCTTTATGACCCAACTTATTTTAATTCAACAAAAAAAGCTACAGCAACAAAAGAAGATCAGAAAGGGTCATAACCGTTGTGCAATGCTATGGTGTCTGGTTAAACTCCTCTCCTTGAAAAGAACGTTTACAAAACATTTATTTAACAGTGTTGGTTTTTATTGTAGAAAGAGTATTTCATCAAAAGCGCATTTAACTTAATTTAACTTAATTTTTTTTACATAATTACCACAAAACACTCTTTAAAAAAGCTTATAATTTGGTTTTATCATAATTATTAAAATAAATTTATCAAAAAAAAGCTTCAAATTTTGATAAATTAATACAATTCAAGTATCTCTTGATTATAACCCACTTAATAATTATTTTTATTAAATATTTAAGAATTAATTAACAAATTATTTGGCTATATAACAAAAAGTTTGCACATTTGCTATAATGAAAAATTTAATTTGATATGAAGAAACTAACAACAAGCGTTTTAGCTGTAGTTTTGACTGCGTCATTTGCTTTGGTAAATGCACAGAAAAAAGACTCTGTTAAAACGCAAGATATCGAAGGAGTGGTTGTAACTGCTCTTGGTATCAAGAGAGAGAAAAAATCTTTGGGCTATGCAACTCAAGAAGTAAAGGGAGAGGATGTCAATAAAAATCCAACTACTAATTTCCTGAATAACCTTTCGGGCGAAGTATCCGGATTAGATATTAGACAAGGAACTAACTTCGGTGGATCTATTAATGTCACATCCAGAGGATTCAAATCTCTTACAGGCAGTAACCAAATGTTATTTGTAGTAGATGGCGTTCCAATCCTTAATACAAATGTGAACGGCTCGAATCAAGTAAGCGGTGGTTATGGATATGATTACGGAAATGCTGCTTCAGACATTAACCCTAATGATATTGAATCACTAAACGTACTAAAAGGTGCGGCCGCAGCAGCACTTTATGGATCGCGAGCGCAAAATGGTGCAATCATTATAACAACGAAAAAAGGGAAAAAGAACACTAAAGGAATTGGGATTGAATACTCAACTTCTGTTACTGTAGGTACAATTGATAAATCCACCTTTGCAAAATACCAAACTGAATATGGAGAAGGATATGTTGGAGAAGACAGCTTTAATGGAAATGGAAAAATCAATGGAGGTTTAACCGCTCCATTTGGTGATGACGCATCTTATGGACCTAGATATAATCCGAACTTGCTAGTTTATCAATATGATGCAGCGTTACCGACTTCACCGAACTACAATAAAATGACTCCGTGGGTAATGGCTAAAAATGGCCCAATTACATTTTTTGAAACGCCGATTAGCTATACCAACAGCGTAGCTTTGAGTGGCGCTAACGACATATCATCATTTAGGTTAAGTTACACTAACAATGATGCAACTGATATTATGCCGAATAGTTCTTTAATCAAGAACAACTTAGGTGGTAATGCCACTTATAAATTAGATGAAAAATTCACTGCGAGTTTCTACGCTAATTATACCACGCAAAAAACGGTAGGAAGAAGTCAAACAGGATACAATCAAAATATGATTGCAGGCTTTAGACAATGGTGGCCAACCAACGTTGACGTCCAGGATTTGAAAAATTTATTTGATGCATCGCAATCGAACTTAACTTGGAACCTAAAGAGCGCAACCAACTTGGCACCAGCATTTTGGAACAACCCATATTTTGAGAGATACAAGAATTATGAAAATGACTCGAGAGACCGTTTCAACGGAAATGCTAGCTTAAGTTTCGATGCAACAAAGGATTTAAACTTTCTTGCAAGAATGGGAGTTGACAACTACTCTTTAACAACTGAGGAGCGTGTTACTGCTGGATCTTATCCTACAAGAATTGGTTTGAGTACCACTGCAACACAACCATCTGGCTACGCGGTCAACAAGTTTAATGTTAATGAAAAGAACTTTGATTTTATTGGAACATTTAAGAAAAACATCACTGATGATTTCAATGTTACTGCTTTATTAGGAACAAACCTAAATTATCAAACCGTTTCTTCAACTTATCTATCAACTTCAGGAGGTTTAAAGATTCCAAATCTATTTACCATTTCTAACTCAGTTTCGGCACCTCCAAATCCAGTTCTTGTAGATACTTCAAAACAAGTACTTGGAATATTTGGACAAGCATCTTTTGGTTACAAAGAAACATTTTTCTTGGACGGAACGCTTAGAAGAGATCAATCAACTGCGCTTCCATCAGACAACAATTCGTATTGGTATCCATCTGTTGCAACAAGCATTGTGTTTTCCAATTTAATTAAGCAAGATTGGTTAACATTTGGTAAAATACGCGCAGCATATGCTAGAGTAGGTTCTGATACTGGGCCAAATAGCTTATATGATACTTTTACTCCAGGAACTGCATTTGGAACGAATTCAACTTATTCATTTAATACTACGGCAAAAAACAACAATATTGCTCCACAGTTTTTGAAAAGCACTGAGTTCGGTTTAGAAATGCAATTTTTGAAAAACAGAATTGGATTTGATGCTTCTTGGTTTAGGAATGATGCATATAATCAAATTATTGCATTACCAGTTTCTACGACTTCAGGCTCAGCTGCTCAAATACAAAATGCAGGTAATATGAGAACAGAAGGATTTGAAATTACCGCAAATATTGTTCCTATTAGAACAGATAATTTTAGATGGACAATGACTGCAAACTGGTCAAATCCAATTTCTAGAATTACAGAATTAGCACCAGGAACGGATAATATTTTATTAGCGTCCTCACAAGGAAATGTTAGTATTAATGCGCCATTAGGAGAAAAATACGGTACTATTTGGGGCTCGGATTACGTTTACACAGCCGATGGTCAAAAAATAATAGATTCAGAAACGGGAGCATATGCAGTAACTACAGACTTTAACCACAATTTGGGAAGTTACCAAGCAGAATGGTTTGGTGGTCTTAAAAACACTTTTACCTATAAGAATATCTCATTAAGTTTTTTAATAGATGTTAAAAAAGGAGGAAATGTATTCTCACTTGATCAATTTTATGGTTATGGAACAGGTTTATATCCTGACTCAGTTGGCATAAATGATTTAGGTAACCCAGTGAGAAACACAATCGCAAATGGTGGAGGTGTGATTTTGGACGGGGTAATAGAAGACCCTAACAATCCAGGAAGATATATTACAAACAATGTTAGATTAGATAAATCGCAATCAAGTCAGGTTTTAGGGACAGATCCTCCAACTGCAGCTTTCGTTTATGACGCTAGTTATGTAAAACTTAGAGAAGCATCAATTACTTATAATTTACCTAAAGATTTGTTTGGTGTTAAATTTATTCAAGGAATGTCTGTTGGTTTAATTGGAACTAATTTATGGATTATTCATAAAAACTTACCTTACGCCGATCCAGAAGCAGGAATTTCTTCCGGTAATGTCCAAGGTTATCAATCTGGTCCAATGCCAACTACAAGAAACATTTCCTTTAATTTAAAAGTTAATTTCTAAAATGAAAAAAATGAAAAAAATAATATTACCCCTACTCGCAACAGGATTTCTGTTTGTAGGTTGCACAAGAGATGAGATAAATACTGATCCAAATTCAGCTTACACGACTATACCTACAACGTTAATAACATACACGCAAAAAGCACTTAGTGATCATGTAACGACGCCAAATGTAAATACCAATAATTTCAGGCTCACAATGCAGTATTGGAATGAAACACTTTACATGCAAGAAAGCCAGTATGACTTTGCGTCGAGAAGTGTCTCAAATCAGATTTATTCTGATAACTATGTATTGGTTCTTAATAACCTGACTAAAGCAAAAGGTCTAATTAATGATTACGCACCTACTGCAACTGAGGCTGTAACATGGCCAAAAGTTAAAGCAAATCAATTAGCGATAATTGATATCATGATGGTTTATACTTTCCAAAACCTCGTAGACATTTTTGGAAACATTCCTTACTCGGAAGCAAATATGTTAGCAACGATAACAACTCCTAAATATGATGATGCTGCTACGATTTATTCTAATTTAATCTCTAGACTAGATGCTGACATCAATTCACTTGATGTAAACACAACTTCAAACTTGGGTACGGCAGATATTTATTATGGAGGTAATGTTTCGAAGTGGAAAAAGTTCGGTAGTTCTGTTCTGTTAAAATTAGGTGTTACATTAGCTGATGTAAATCCTACCTTAGCGCAGTCTACAGCATCTAAAGCAATTTCTTATGGCTTAATAACTGATAACGCAGACAATTGCTTATTCCAATATTTAGCGGCATCTCCAAACTATAGCCCAATTTACGCCAATGTAATTGCAAGTGGACGAGAAGATTACGTAGCAGGAAAAACTATCATAGACTTTATGCAGGCATCTGGGGACACCAGAATTGGCAAGTATTTTCAGAAATCTACAGATGGAGGAATTTATAAGGGAGCAATTATCGGAGTTCCTGCATCATTACAAGGTGGAGTAAGTAATCTTTCTTTACCAGGTACTTTTGCCTCAACAACAACCACTCCTGGGATCCTTATGAATGCCACAGAGGTTAATTTCTATCTAGCTGAGGCTGCTAAAAGATGGGCATTAGGAAGTCCCGCTACTTATTATAATGCAGCTATTAACGCTTCATTTAGCCAGTGGGGTATCCCTGCAGATGCAGATGCATATCTTACCGCACACCCTTATGACGACACCAACTGGAAAAAATCAATTGGCGAGCAAGCATGGGTTGCGCTTTACAACCAACCTTACACGGCATGGAATACTTGGAGAAGGTTAGATTTCCCAATTTTGACTGCAGCTACTAATGCAGCTCCAGCTTCTGAAGGAAAAGTTCCAGTAAGAATGGTTTATGCACCAAGAGAAGCATCAACTAATGGTGCAAATGTTGCTTCAGCAGCAACAGCTATCGGTGGTGACAAATTGACGACTAAACTATTCTGGGACAAAAACTAATTTTTATCCGGAAAAATTATAAGAACCACTCCTCGGAGTGGTTTTTTTATTTCCGTATATTTGTACCTCAAAATAATACCATGAATATTAAAGAGATCATCCAAAATAAAGTTGCTGAAATCATCGAAACCATTTTTCAGATCGATGATGTGAATCAAAGAAATAATATCACTTTAGATGTTCAGCAAAATAAATCTGAATTCGAGGGAGACTTTACCATTGTTACTTTTCCACTTGTGAAGATTTTAAAGAAAAGTCCAGATACCATCGCTATGGAATTAGGTGATGCTTTTATGACCCAATCTGATTTTGTTGAAAGTTATAATGTGGTTAAAGGATTTCTTAATTTAAAAATTAAAAACAATTTCTTCCTGAATAATTTCCATTCAGTTGAACAGAATTTTGACAAGAAAGAAACTAAAAACCAAACGGTAATGGTGGAATATTCTTCACCAAACACCAATAAACCGTTACATCTTGGTCACATCAGAAATAACCTTCTGGGATATTCTGTGGCGCAGATTTTAAAAGAAGATGGTTATAATGTTATTAAAACCCAGATTATCAACGACCGCGGAATTCATATCTGTAAATCGATGCTTGCCTGGCAGAAGTCCGGAACCAACGAAACACCGGAATCTACAAACCTTAAAGGCGATAAACTCGTCGGCAACTATTATGTTGCTTTTGACAAAGAGTACAAAAAAGAAATTGCAGAATTAGTCGAAAAAGGATACGAAGAAGAAGTAGCAAAAAAACAGGCACCGATCATTTTAGAAGCTCAAAAAATGCTTCTCGATTGGGAGAAAGGTGACGAAACGGTCAAAAAGCTTTGGTCAGAAATGAATTCCTGGGTGTATGACGGTTTTGCACAAACCTATAAACGACTGGGCGTTGATTTCGATCAGGTTCAGTATGAAAGCAACACTTATCTTTTAGGAAAAGACTTAATTCAGGAAGGATTAAATAAAGGCGTTTTATACAAAAAAGAAGACGGCTCGGTTTGGTGTGATCTTTCTGAGGAAGGTTTAGATCATAAATTATTGCTGCGTGGCGACGGGACTTCGGTTTACATGACGCAGGATTTGGGAACAGCTGTTCAGCGTTTCAAAGAAAACTCAATCCAGAAATTAATTTATACCGTCGGAAACGAACAGGATTACCACTTCGATGTATTGTTCAAAATTCTCAAAAAACTAGGCTACGATTGGGCAGAAAATCTTTTCCATCTTTCCTATGGAATGGTTGAACTTCCCGCAGGCAAAATGAAATCCCGAGAAGGAACCGTGGTCGATGCTGATGATTTGATGCAGGAAATGTATGATACCGCAAAAGAAAAAGCACAGGAACTGGGAAAACTGGAAACACTTTCCGATGAAGACAAAGAAAAATCCTACGAAACAGTTGGCTTAGGTGCATTGAAATATTTCATGCTCAAAGTGGATCCCAAGAAAAAAATGTTATTTAATCCCGCTGAAAGTATTGACTTCGCTGGGAATACAGGACCATTTATTCAGTATACTTATGCAAGAATCCAGTCTTTACTGGCTAAAGCGGACTATAAAAAAACAACCGTTTCCGATTACGAACTCAATGCTTCAGAAAAAGAATTGGTGATGAACCTTTCCAATTTCAAAGAAGTGGTTTCCAGAGCTGCGGAAACGTTGTCTCCGGCCCTCGTCGCGAACTATGTATATGACGTGGTAAAATCGTATAACTCCTTCTATCAGAACAATCCGATTCTCAATCAAGAAGACGAGAACGCGAAAAACTTCCGTTTGGAATTGTCAGAACTTACTGGGAAAACAATCAAAAAAGGATTAGGATTATTAGGAATTGGAACGGTGAATAGAATGTAATATTTGGGTATGCTCCTTCGATGCCAACGCTTTCCCACTCCAACTTCGGGTCGGTCTTCGGCTCCCAAAATGAGGAACGAGTTTCGATGATTCAAATAAAAATAAATAAAATATTGAATCAATCACTTTTTTCTGCTCGTACCTCACAGCTAAAAAAGGATTTCCACCTACACCATCAAGCAAGGAATCGTTATTTAAAAAATTATAGTTTAAAATGAAGATCGATTTTTCCAACCAAAATTTACCAATTCCAAATACAGAATTTGAAAAACAGGTCTGTTCTTTTATCAAAGATTGGTTCGATGAATCTGCGACCGTAAAAGTTCAGACTTCGGGCTCCACAGGAACGCCGAAAATTTTTGAAATTGAAAAAGAAAAGATGCGGCATTCGGCAAAAATGACCTGCGATATTTTAGGTTTAAAAACCGGCGATTCTGCCCTACTCTGTCTTCCCGTAGAATATATTTCCGGAAAAATGATGGTCGTTAGAGCCATCGAACGGAAGATGAGTTTGGTTGTAAAAACACCATCCATAAATCCACTAAAAGATTTAAACGAAACAATTGATTTCTGCGCTATGTCGCCGCTTCAGGTTGAAAACTCACTAGAAAAACTCCATTTTATAAAAAACTTAATTATTGGTGGAGCTGCAGTTTCCGAAACTTTGAAGGATAAAATTCGCCAAAGTCTCAAATCTCAAATCTCAAAATCTCAAATCTATGAAACCTACGGAATGTCGGAAACGCTTTCCCACATTGCTTTAAAAGAAATCTATCCCAACACTGAAGAGTATTTCAAAACTTTAAATGATATTGAAATTTCTTTAGATCGAAGAGGATGCTTACAGATTTCCGCTCCACAACTTAACCCGGAAATTCTTATCACGAACGACTTAGTTGATATAAAAAACGGCAAAGAATTTAAATTTTTAGGGAGAATTGACAATGTAATTAATTCCGCCGGTTTAAAAATCTATCCCGAACAATTAGAAAATTTGGTCAAAAAAGAAATCTCAAATGAAGTTCTTTACATGGGAATTGCAGATGAATTACTCGGTCAAAAATCAGTTCTGATTATTGAAGGCCAAAAGAATCCGGAGGTTATTCAGCGATTAAAAAAAATTGAATTTCCATCAAAAAATCACAATCCAAAAGAACTTATTTTTATCGAAACATTTCCAAGAATTCCAAATGGAAAAATAGATCGTCGAGAATTGACAGAAATGATTTTTAATAGGATCAAGAAATAAATTAAAGTCAAATTCGGGATGCTCATTCCTTTGGCTATTGACTGCATTATCTTTATTCTTTTATCTTTGTTCTTTCCTCTTGTATCATGAAAGACTTCACCAAAGAACTCACTTACAAAACTTCCCGCAGCAGCGGTGCAGGCGGACAAAACGTGAACAAAGTAGAAACTGCGGTGACGGTGATGTGGAACGTTTGGGAAAGTGACTCTTTTTCTATCGAAGGAAAAGAGATGATATTCGACAAACTCAAAAACCGTATCAATAGTGAAGGAATTCTCCAATTGACGGTTTCAGAAAGCCGTACCCAACTTCAAAACAAAAAAATTGCGACTGACAAGATTTTAGAAATTGTCGAAAAATCTTTGTTTATTCCCAAATCCCGAAAAGCAACCAAACCTTCGAAATCTAAAATAGAAAAACGGATTAAGACTAAAAAACAACTCTCTGAGAAAAAAGAGAATAGAAGATTAAAATTCTAATATATTTGCAAAAAAATTATATGAAGAATAAATTTCTACTCCTTGCTCTGGCAGCTTTGCCCTTAAGTGTTTTCTCCCAAAAAAAAATCTCTATTATCCCAAGCATTGGATATGGTTTTAGAACTGCAAGTTTGCCTTCAAACCTCAGCGGGCAGGAAGAATCTTATCTTAAAGGTTTGAAATCAGGCATTAATTTCGACATTGGTGCCTACTATCAACTCAACAATGTGATTGGTTTAGGATTAAAATACAACATCTACTCCGCATCTTCATCTGGTAATTTTATTGGCTATACCCCTGATGGCAATCCTGTCCCCATTTCTCTTTCTACAGATGATACCATTACTTTTGTAGGACCTGCTTTTCTTTACTCTAATTTTGATGAGAGTACAAAACACAAATTATATTATGACATGGCAATTGGAGTCATCAGTTATAAATCCAAGACTGGAAACATTTTGTTTTCGGGTTCCAATCTAGGCTTAGCTGCAAACATTGGATATATGTACGAAATTACTCCCCGAATTTTCATTGGACCACAGGTGGGTTACACCGGCGGAACTTTGGTAAAAGCAAAAATAAACGGTCAGCAGTTTAATTTACCTGATGATCAGAAAGAAGCGCTTCACAGACTGACTGTTAGTGCAGGTGTCACAATTCGTCTATAAATTTATTACCTTTGCTAAAATCAAAAAATTATGAGTAAACCGATTACGGAATTTATCGAAAAATATTACCTGCATTTTAATTCTGCAGCTTTGGTAGATGCTTCGAAAGGATATGTTGCCCATTTGAAAGATGGCGGAAAAATGATGATTACCCTGGCTGGAGCAATGTCCACGGCAGAAATTGGAAAAATTTTAGCAGAAATGATCCGTCAGGATAAAGTACATATTATTTCATGTACCGGTGCAAATTTAGAGGAAGATTTAATGAATCTGGTAGCACATTCTCATTACAAGCGCGTACCGAATTACCGTGATTTAACACCGCAGGAAGAATGGGATTTGATGGAAAAAGGCTTGAATCGTGTTACGGACACCTGTATTCCTGAGGAAGAAGCTTTCCGAAGATTGCAGCAACATATTGTAGAAATTTGGAAAGATGCTGAAGCGAAAGGGGAGCGGTTTTTTCCGCATGAATATATGTACAAAATGATTCTGTCAGGCGTTTTGGAGCAATATTACGAAATCCCAAGAGAGAACTCCTGGATGATTGCTGCGGCTGAGAAAAACTTGCCAATTGTAGTTCCGGGTTGGGAAGATTCTACCATGGGAAATATCTTCTCAAGCTACTGCATTAAAGGAGAATTAAAACCTTCTACCGTAAAATCAGGAATTGAATATATGATGTATTTGGCAGATTGGTATCCGAAAAACTCAGGAGGAAAAGGCGTTGGTTTCTTCCAGGTTGGTGGCGGAATCGCCGGTGATTTCCCAATTTGTGTGGTTCCAATGTTATATCAGGATATGGAAATGACGGATACGCCGTTCTGGTCGTATTTCTGTCAGATTTCTGATTCAACTACTTCTTACGGTTCGTATTCGGGAGCGGTTCCGAACGAGAAAATCACTTGGGGAAAACTCGACATTACTACACCGAAATTTATCGTTGAAAGTGATGCAACCATTTGTGCACCGTTGATGTTCTCTTATATCTTGGAGAATTCTTAGAACACCCACAACATTTCATAACATAAAATCGTCTCAAAATTTTGGGGCGATTTCTCTTTGCGGTCTGCTGATTTTTAGGAGCAACACGATGGGATTTTCTTTCAAGTTTCGGTCCCGCTTTCCGCTATATCTTTTGCTGCACTTCGTTTCGCAAAAGGATGCCGCTGCAATCGGGGCTAAAATAAAACCCAGAAATATCTTCCAAAATTCTATTTCAGAAATCATTATCTTTAATCGATGAACGACTTATTCAACAAACAGGTTTTTGAAATTATCAAACTGATTCCCAAAGGAAGAGTGACAAGTTATGGTGCGATTGCGAAAGCGGTCGGTTATCCGAATCACGCAAGACATGTCGGAAATGCCTTGCGGAATTATGATGAAGATTTCCCTGCTCATCGGGTTTGTAATGCCTCGGGAAGAATTACGGCAAGTTGTATTCGGGACTTTGTAGGGAAATTAAAAACCGAAGGCGTCGAAGTGAAAGACGGGAAGATTCAGAATTTTAAAACTATTTTTTGGAATCCTTTGGAGGAGATTTAACGGTTTAGAAACTGATTTTTTCGGTTCAGGCTTCTTTTATTACGATTTGGTAATCGTTTTTTTTATTTTATGGCGACGGATAATATCTTTGACCCATCATTAAAACAAACTATTATGAAACTTACAAAATTTTTATCCCTTCTTTCTATTTTTATTTTAAGTTTTGCTTCTGCGCAAATGGACGATAGATTTTATCAACCAAGCAAAGAAATGAAACCCTTTGAATTCACAACCTTAGAAAACATTGTATTTCCTGTTGAAAACGATACCATTACGGCTTATTTCGCCAAGCCCAAAACCGGAAATAGCAAAAAAACAGTTTTGTTTTTTCATGGAGCTGCCGGAAATGTAACGACTTATCAATACATTACAAAACCATTAGTAGAAAGTGGATTTCAAGTGGTAATGGTCGATCTTAGAGGTTACGGGAAATCTACGGGAAAACCCACTCACACTAATGTTGCGGAAGATGGGCAAAAATTATTTGATTTCTTAGCAAACAAACCCGAAATTAAAAACACTAAAATATATATTTACGGTGCTTCTCTCGGTTCGCAAATTGCGACTCATCTTGCAAGAGCAAATAAAGAAAAGATCTCAGGATTAATTATTGATGGCGGAATGTCTTCTTTTGCTGATATTGCCGCAGTATTTGCTCCTCAGTACAAAGATGTAATTGCGCAAATGTTACAAAATGTTTACTCCGCAAAAGAAGACATCAAATTCACCGAGGGACTTCCTAAGCTTTTTATTTATAGCAAAAACGATAAAACCGTTCCATATTCACAAGGAGAAGAAATTTTTAAAAATGCTTCGGAACCCAAACAATTCCTTGAAAATAATGCCGATCACCTTCAGGGTTTGAAAGATGAACCGCTAGAGATTTTGAAGGCAATCCATAATTTGTAATTCATTTTAATTAAGATTTTCAATAATAAAAACCTTGTCAAGATCAACTCTCAACAAGGTTTTATTATATCTAGCAAAGAATACAACTTTGAAGTCTTTTCTCTTTGTCCTATTTACTCAACTGTTGATAACTTCTCTGAATAAAATCTGTCAAATCTTTACCTTTCAATAAATTCTGAGAAAGTTTTGCTAAATCCAAAGCGTATTTAATTTTAGCATTTTTAGCATCGACATCTTCATTCTTTAGAATTTCGGAAGCCAGTTCGCTGTTCGAATTTACCACCAAATTATACATTTCCGGGAAACCGCTCATTCCGAACATTCCGCCACCGCCGCCGGTTGCCTGCATGTCTTTCATTCTTCGCATAAATTCTGGTTGCGTAATCATGAACGGAGCTTCAGAGCTTTCTAAATCTTCAACCTGAACAGAGAATTTCTTATCGTTTACGGCTTCTTCGATATTTTTCTTTAAAGATTCTTTTTCAGTTTCATTCAATTTTGAAATTGCAGTATCTTCTTTTTTAATTAAATTATTGATGTGATCCGCATCAACTCTTGCAAATGAAATTTTGTCTTTAGAAGTTTCTAATTTCTGAATCAAATGGGGAACAATCGGTGAATCTAACAACAAAACTTCATACCCTTTATCTTTCGCAGACTGAATGTAACTGTGCTGTTCATCCGAATTGGTAGCGTAAAGAATAACGAAGTTTCCGTCTTTATCCGTTTGCATTGGTTTTACTTTCTCTTCCAATTCGGACCATAAATAATATTTTCCGTCGGTTGTTAGATATAATGCAAACTTATCTGATTTATCGAAGAATTTATCCTCAGAAATCATTCCGTATTCGATAACGATTTTAATATCGTTCCATTTTTTCTCGTAGTCTTCACGGTTTTCATTAAACAAAGAAACCATTTTATCAGCTACTTTTTTAGTGATGTAAGTTGAGATTTTCTTCACAGCACCATCCGCTTGCAAATAAGATCTAGAAACATTCAACGGAATATCCGGAGAATCGATCACCCCACGCAATAACATTAAGAAATCAGGCACAATTCCTTTCACCTCATCGGTTACATAAACCTGATTTTGATACAATTGAATTTTATCTTTTTCGATATTTAAACCGTTAGTCAATTTCGGGAAATAAAGAATTCCTGTTAAATTAAACGGATAGTCAACATTCAAATGAATATTAAATAAAGGCTCCTCAAATTGCATTGGATACAATTCATGGTAGAATTCTTTGTAATCTGCATCAGAAAGTTCACTCGGAGCTTTTGTCCAGGCTGGTGTTGGATTATTGATGATATTATCAACTTCTACCGTTTCCGCTTTTGCATCTTCTGCTGCATCTTCTGCCAATGGCAAAGTTTCAGTTTTCGTTCCAAATTTAATCGGAACAGGCATGAATTTATTATATTTCAAAAGCAATTCGCGAATTCTGGATTCTTCTAAAAACTCCGTTGAATCTTCTGCAATATGTAAAATAATTTCTGTTCCTCGATCAGTTTTGTCAGTCGTTTCTTCCAAAGTATATTCTGGACTTCCGTCACAAATCCAACGAACTGCTGGCTCATCTTTATAAGATTTAGTAACGATTTCCACTTTTTCTGCCACCATAAATGCCGAGTAGAATCCAAGACCAAAATGACCAATAATCCCAGAATCTTTAGCAGAATCTTTATATTTTTCTAAAAATTCTTCCGCTCCGGAAAAAGCAACTTGATTGATATATTTTTCAATTTCTTCTGCGGTCATCCCAATTCCCTGGTCGATGATTCGAAGCGTTTTTGTTTCCTTATCAATTTTAACTTCAATTTTCGGATTTCCGTAATCGATTTTAGCTTCACCGATACTCGTCAAATGCTTTAATTTCAGCGTTGCATCCGTCGCATTAGAAATCAGTTCACGCAAAAATATTTCGTGATCGCTGTATAAAAACTTTTTAATTAAGGGAAAAATATTTTCCACCGATACATTAATATTTCCTTTTGTCATTTTAATTGATTTTTAAATTATGCAGTTGAGTTCTCAAATAAAACACCAATCTCATCAAAGTGACACATTGTCAATTTTTTGGGCAATCCCCTCGCCAAAGCTTTTCCCAACGCTCGGGTCGGGCTATCCACTGCAATTCCTCGAGCAACTGCAATGGCCAACGCTTTCTGTGGGATTTTCGTTTCTATCCCTATTGCAGCGCCGGATTTCATTAACAAGAAAGGATTTAAAAAATTACCGAAAATTAAAAAAAAAACGGTGAAATAAGTTTTAGCTAACGCCCGCCTCTATTGAATAGCATAATTTTCCCACAAAGAAAAAAGACAGCAAAAATGCTGTCTCTAATAATCGAAAGTTCGGGAATCAAAATTTAAATTAAAAGCTGATGGTCTATCATCTCTTAGTCAATTATCTTCAAGTCTAACTACCCTTTCTTATTTTTAATCTCTTCTCTGATTTTAGCTTCCAGTTCGTCAGCAAGTTCAGGATTGTCTTTTAGCATATCTCTTACGGCATCACGACCTTGACCCAATTTGGTATCTCCGTAACTGAACCAAGAACCGCTTTTCTTCACGATTCCCATATCAACCGATGCGTCTAAAATCTCACCGGTTTTAGAAACTCCTTCACCATACATGATATCAAATTCAGCAATTTTAAATGGAGGCGCAACTTTATTTTTTACAATCTTCACTTTCACACGGCTTCCTACCGCTTCGTCACCTGTTTTAATCGGCGCACTTGCTTTTCTGATATCGATTCTTACCGAAGCGTAAAACTTCAAAGCATTTCCACCTGTGGTCGTTTCCGGGTTTCCGAACATCACTCCAATTTTCTCTCTCAATTGGTTAATGAAAATTACGGTACATTTTGTTTTAGAAATCGTTCCTGTTAATTTTCTCAACGCTTGCGACATCAATCTTGCATGAAGACCCATTTTGGAATCTCCCATTTCACCTTCGATCTCCGCTTTTGGAGTCAAAGCTGCTACAGAATCAATCACTACGATATCCACTGCGCCGGAACGGATTAAATTATCTGCGATTTCTAATGCCTGTTCCCCGTTATCTGGCTGAGAAATGATTAGATCCTCTAAATTAATTCCCAATTTTTTAGCGTAACCTCTATCAAATGCATGTTCAGCGTCGATAAAAGCTGCAATTCCGCCCGCTTTTTGCGCCTCTGCAATAGCGTGTAAAGTTAAGGTAGTTTTACCAGAAGATTCTGGACCATAAATTTCAATGACTCTTCCTCTTGGGTAACCGCCCACTCCTAAAGCTAAATCCAATCCTAATGATCCAGACGGAATCACTTCAATAGAAGTATCCGCAGAAGCGTCTCCTAAAGTCATTACGGTTCCTTTTCCGTAGGTTTTATCTAGTTTCTCAAGCACCAAAGCCAGTGCTTTTTTCTTATCTTCGATACTACTCATTTGTAAAATAATTTTTTCAAAAATACGAATTTAAAATTTGAAAAAAATGCCTAAAAAAAAATAAACTTTATTTTTTTTGAAAAATTTTTGAAAAATAATTGTTCGATAAGAAAAATTTTTCTAGATTTGCACCACCAAAATAAAGACAGACCCATGGTGTAACGGTAGCACTCCGGTTTTTGGTACCGTCAGTTGGGGTTCGAATCCCTGTGGGTCTACTTTTTCAATTATAACGCTCTGATTTTCAGGGCGTTATTTTTATTTTAGCAAGCCCTTAGCAAACATCGGATCAGTATCAAAACAGATCCCTCTGTTTTGATTCTGTAAATTGCATTAGCTTATTCGATAAGCTTCCAACCTCTGCGGTTGTTCTGCATTTCATATCTGCGAGCCTCAAATTCGCCCTCATTCATTTTTGGATATACACGACAGGGAATTTTTTCAAATTTCAATTCTTTTGCACATTTAAATCTTCGGTTTCCATCCATAATGATGTAACGCCCCTCTTCAATTTGGCATACTTTGATTAACTCTTCAATTCCGTAATGCTGTATAGATTTCAACAGTCGATTATGGTCTCCACCTTTTAGAAGACCAAATGCTTTGCGCGGCTGGTTTTGGTCTTCTTCAATGTCATCTGGTGGTAATTCCAAGAATTTAAACTCATATCGTTATAAATGTGTCTAAAAGACTTTTTTGTCGTTGTCGCCCATATTATAGTATTTAATAAATTATTAATTTCTATGATTTATGAGGACTTAACCGCATGCTTCGAAGGTATTGTCAAACACCTAATAACAATACGGAAAATCCTAACGTTGTATTTCGTGTGAGAATTATTCCGTATTCCTGTTATTGTTGTTAATTTGAAATTGGCAATTTCTTGAAGCAAGAATACAATTACACTTTTATATTTTTCTACTGCTTTTTATTGCATGTAATTTTTAGTGTCTAACAAAGACAGCACTTTTTTATTTCATTCTAGTGTTCTAAGTTTCAATTTGTTGTTTTTTCTATTAATCTTGAAATCCAATACAATAACTAAAACAAACAGATTTAATAAATTGATATATAATATTTTAAATACAAACACTCTTGTGGAATTTAAAAATACAGCAAAAAGAAATAGTCTAACTTTAGGTTGGCAATTGTTGTAAAATTTGTTCTGTTTAATAAATTGATTCTATGGCTTTGGGAACTGGAGGGGTTTTGGCTAAATTCATATAGCAAACTATAAACAAAATTAAAAAGGGGGGTGGTTTTTGTGCTGATTATTGAAAATTTAAAATATAGTTTGTGCTTCTTCCACCTGAATCAGCTTTCAATAAAATTCCCTTTTCTACTAAATCATTTATATCCCTCAGTGCTGTGTCTGGAGAAGTCTTTGCAATCTTAGCGTATTTGGATGAAGTTAAATTCCCTTCAAAGTCGTCAAGCAGTTTCGCCAATATCAATCTTTGCCGCTCATTTGTGATTTTAGAAGCGTTATTTACAAAGAATTGATGCTTTCGGACTACCTTGTCAATTATCGTATTTGAATTAATAATTGCACCCTTTAAACAATCGAGAAACCATTTGAGCCAATTGGTTATATTCATATCTCCTTTCTGGGTTTTTTCCAAAATATTGTAATAAGATTTTTTCTCCGAATTGATTTGGGAACACATGCTGTAAAAACGTTGGTTTACACCATCCGATTTTGATAATTGCATATCGGTTATGGCTCTAGCAATTCTACCATTCCCATCATCAAAAGGATGTATTGTTATAAACCACAAGTGAACAATAGCAGCTTTCATAATTGAATCCAAAGAATTTTCTTTGTTGAACCAATTTATAAAATCATCCATTTCCTTTTCCAGACTGTCTGGTTTTGGGGCTTCAAAATGAATGTTCTCTCTACCCATTCCTCCAGAAACCACTTGCATATTCCCAGTTCGCCATTGAGCGACTTCAATTTTATACAGTCCGCTTCTTCCAGTCGGAAATAATGCACCGTGCCATCCAAATAATCGCTCGCCGCTTAAAGATTTGTCTGAATTTTGAGTAGCATCCAACATCATTTCTACAACCCCATCAATATTTCGGTTTGAATGCTCAGTTCCAAGATTATCTAATCCAAGACGAATGGCTATCGATGAACGAACTAATTCAGGATTTAAAACCTCTCCTTCGATTTCGGAAGTTTTTATTACATCCTGTATTAGTGTTTCCAAGTTGGCTTCATCTTTTAATTCAAAGCCTAAAAGTTCAACTTTGCCCAAGAGTTTTCCTTGCAGTTGTCTTACTTCTGCAAGTAGATTAATGAGTTCATCTTGTTCCCAGTGAAATTTTGCCCATTCTTGAAGTTGGTAGATATAAAGTGCCATTTTTGAGATTTGCGGTAAATATACGAATTATTCTCCGCGTGTTTTGCGGAGAATACAGAAGAGGCATTCTCCGCATATTTGAATTGAACTCTCTATTATATTATTATAGTTTAATAAATTATTTCAATTTATTAAACATTACTTTTACACAAACAAAAGATTCTTTATACCGACTAAATTCTTCTTCGATTTTATGCTTATCTATACTAATGCAATCTTCTACAAGAATTAAAAATAATAAAGCTTTTACATTAGCACTATTAGCGTTACTCCAATGTTTAGGGTCTATATGAAAACCAGTTGTAGTTATCAAATCAATCTCCCGTCCTGCTTTAAATCTTACTAAAGGCTCGCGGGATTTTTACTACTCTTCAAAAGGAATCTTATTGATGCCAAAGGAAAAAATTTATTCATAAAGATATAAAATTCTCCCCGCACTTTCTCCACAATAGTTTAATTTTTCTTAATTTCATTTTCCCTCATTTAACTTAAAAAGAGTATAAGCCCTTTGCAAATGGGAAAAAACAGTAAAACAAGATTTAGCGGAATCAATAGAGTATGCGCCCTGTAGGTCTACATTTACACAAGAACAATTGATTGATTGATTTTCAATTCATTATGCTTTTTTACTTTACGACTTTGCCGACAATTTGCCAACAAATAAACCAAGTTTTAATACTGACACAATTTTCGCGTGTTTCTTGAATGTAAAACTTTAAACAGCCCTTGTAAATTACTTGTAAAAATTATATTTAAATAAACCCGAATAGGATTTTTTACTTTAAAGAAAATTATTTAGCCTTTCCATTTTTTAATGACTATTTAATCAAATCCAAATCAGGTTGCGCATATTTGTGAACATTCATATACAAAGTAGTCCTGGTCTGAAAAACACCATCAATTAATGCAATTTTTTTATTCACTAATTCGTGTAACTGCTCATTATTCTTTGTCATTATATCTACTTCAATATCAAATTCACCTGAAGTATTGGCTAAAAAACTCACTTCCGGCATTTTCATCAAAGTTTCTACCACTTTTGGGATGAAATGAGCAGGTCTTACAGAAACTGCAATATTGGCGTAGGCATTAAAGCCCACATTCTGCGGATTGATTCTGCCAACAATTTGTATGGTTTTTTCTTCAATCAACTTGGTTACCCGCGTTCTTATATTGCTAATGGAAACCTTTAGTTTATCGGCGATTTCTGTAAAAGAAGCGCGACCGTCTTTTTGCAGTTCTTTCAGAATTAAGAAATCAAGCTCATCTAATTTGTTTTCCATGGAAAAATAAATTTTACACAAAAATAATAAAAAAAAGCAAATTTCTTTAAATTATCATTAATAATAAAAATATTTGCACAGTATTGAAATTGTTAATAAATTAGCTTTTAATTAAAAAATATTCAATAAAAATGTCAAATAAGTACGGTAAAGTTAAAAACTACATCAATGGAAGTCTGTTAGAAACGGTTACTAACCGTTGGTCTAATGTAGAATCTCCATTAACTGGCGAAGTAATCGCAGAAGTGGCACTTTCTTCAAGAGAAGATTTGGATAAGGCAGTTGAAGCAGCAAAATCTGCTTTCGAAAGTTGGTCGAAGAAACCTATTAAAGATAGGGTTCAGGTGATATTTAATTACAGAAATCTGTTACAGGAAAATATAAAGGAACTTTCGGAATTGGTACAGGAAGAAAACGGAAAAACGTACGACGAAGCCAAAGCCGAAGTAGAAAAAAGTATAGAACTTTGCGAGTTTGCCGTTTCGCTTCCACAATTGACTCAAGGTGAAATCTTGGAGGTCAGCCGAGGAGTGGAATGCAGAACAGAATATGCGCCATTGGGCGTTGTAGCCTCGATTGTTCCATTTAATTTCCCGTCCATGGTTCCCAACTGGACGATTCCGAATGCGATTGCGCTTGGAAATTGTATGATTTTAAAAACTTCAGAATTGGTTCCGCTAAGTGCGATGAAAATTGCAGAACTTTTGAAAAAAGCAGGTCTTCCGGATGGTGTTCTCAATATTGTTCATGGGGAAAAAGAAATTGTAGAAGCCATTTGTGATCATCCGGATATTCAAGCTGTTTCTTTCGTCGGCTCCACTAAAGTGGCAAAAATTGTGTATCAGCGATCGACTTCCAATCTCAAAAGATGTTTGGCTTTGGGCGGTGCGAAAAATCACCTTTTGGTTTTACCCGATGCAAACCCCGAAATGACGGCCGCAAACGTTGTCGCTTCTATGGCTGGTTGTGCCGGTCAACGTTGTATGGCGGCTTCTGCGATGGTTGCTGTTGGGCAATCCGACCATATTATTGCACAAATGGTTGAAGAGGCTAAGAATATTATTCCTGGAAAAAATTTAGGTTCCGTCATTTCAAAAGCAGCAAAAGAAAGAATTGAAGGTTATATTACTCAAGCCGAGAAAGATGGTGCTAAAATCCTTTTGGATGGGCGAAATTGTAAAGTTGAAGGCAAAGAAAACGGCTATTATGTGGGACCAACGATTATCGATTTTGTAACGCCGGAAATGTCGGTTGCCAAAGAAGAAATTTTCGGACCAGTTGTTTCTATCATGAGAAGCCGAACTTTGGATGAAGCGATTAAAATTGAGAATGCAAATCCTTACGGCAACGCAGCTTCTGTTTTCACGCAAAGCGGCGGTTTGGCAAGACACGTCATGGAAAATGCTTCTGCCGGAATGATTGGCGTAAATATCGGTGTTCCCGTTCCAAGAGAGCCTTTCTCTTTCGGTGGTTGGAACGAATCGAGATTCGGAGTTGGCGATATTACCGGAAAAAGTTCAATCGAATTCTGGACAAAACTGAAAAAAATGACCACCAAATGGAATCCGGACGCTGGAATCAATTGGATGAGTTAGGATCAATTTCAAAGTATTAATTTCAAATTTCACATCAAAAATGTCAGCAATAGTAGAAAATAAAAAAAACCGTCAGGAGATTGTAGATAACAGTTTGAACTATACCATGATGTCTTGGTCTAAGCAAAAAGGTCTTGATCCGTTTGCGATAGAAAAAGCAGAAGGGGTTTATCTGTATGATTTCGATGGAAGAAAAATAATTGATTTTTCTTCAGGATTAATGAACTCCAATATCGGTTATGGCGATCAGCGCGTAACAGATGCGGTGGTGAAACAGATGCAGCAAGTTGCCTTTATTTCTCCAGCTTGTGTTTCGCAGGTTCGTGGAGATTTAGGAAAGAAACTGGCGGAGATTTGTCCGGGAGATTTAAACAGGGCTTTTTTCACTTTGTGTGGCGCGAGTTCCATAGAAAACGCCATCAAATTAGCAAGACTTCATACAGGGCGTCATAAGATTTTCACAAGGTATCAATCGTATCACGGCGCAACAATTGGCGCAATTTCCGCAGGTGGCGATCCAAGGAAATTAGCGGTAGATTCTCAGCAAGCGCCTAACTTTATTCATTTCGATTTGCAAGATGCTTATCATTATGAATATAGCGAAGAAAACCTGCTGAAAGATTCTGTTGCATCATTGGAAAGGCAAATTGAGTATGAAGGACCAAATAATATTGCGGCGATTCTTTTGGAAGGCGAATCTGGAACTTCCGGATGTTTGCAATATCCGAAAGGGTATATGAAAGAAGTAAGAAAAATCTGCGACAAATACGGCATTTTGTTGATTATGGATGAGGTAATGTCCGGTTTTGGAAGAACAGGAAAATGGTTCGGATTCCAAAATCACGATATTGTTCCGGATATGATTTGTATGGCAAAAGGTCTTACTTGCGGGTATTTGCCTTTGGGTTGTCTGATGGTTTCCGAAAGAATTGCTGAAAAATATGACGATGCGGTTTTGCCTTTAGGTCTTACCTATTCGGCGCATTCGGTTTCCTGTGCTGCTGCTTTGGAAGTTCTTAAAATTTATGAAGAAGACAATTTGATAGAAAAAGCCGTAGAAATGGGGAAATACATTGAATCTCGAATTGAAGATTTAAAGAAAATCCATCCATCAATCGGTGATTTCAGAAATACAGGATTGTTGGGTTGTATCGAATTGGTAAAAAACCGCGAAACCAAAGAACCAATGGCTCCTTTCAACGCAAAACCCGCAGAAATGGCGGTAATGAACAAAGTTGCTGCAAAAATCAAAGAACTCGGAATGTACACGTTTGTAAGATGGGGTTATATTTTTATTGCGCCCCCTTTAATTATTACTAAAGATGAGGTAGAAGAAGGTTTAGCCATAATTTCGGAAGCTTTGAAAATTGCTGATGAAGCGACTTATTAAAATTCGTAATTATTAATTAAAGCATGAAGAGTAATTCGTAATTATTAATTTTTAATTCAAATAAAATGTCGGAAACCAATATCACAACAGATCCAAAGCTTTATAATGAAGATTTAGCTCCGATTCCTCAGAATAAAAGAACTTGGGGAACCTGGAACTACGCTTCGTTATGGATCAGTATGTCGATGTGTATTCCTACTTATATGTTGGCAAGTTCGCTGATAGAAGGCGGAATGAATTGGTGGCAATCGGTATTAACAATATTTTTGGGCAATTTAATCGTGCTGATTCCGATGATTCTCAACGGACATGCAGGAACAAAATATGGCATTCCATTTCCGGTTTTTGCAAGGGCAAGTTTCGGAACTTCAGGTGCTAATATTCCGGCTTTGTTGCGGGCAATTGTCGCTTGCGGCTGGTTCGGAATCCAAACCTGGATTGGCGGCGTTTCCTTATATCAGATTCTGAGAGTTTGGATTCCTTCGCTTTCAGAACCTGCGGTTGTTGGGTTTTTTCCGCCGGTTTTAGAAATGGTTTGCTTTCTTATTTTCCTCATTATCAATATGATTGTTGTTTATTTTGGGGTTGAAAGCATTCGTAAATTGTTGGTTTTCAAAGCGGTGTTTCTTCCGGTTGCGGCTTTTGCATTGTTATTTTGGGCAATTTATGCTACGGATGGTTTAGGCGAAATTCTTAATCAGCCTTCAAAGTTTCAAACCTCATCAGAATTTTGGAAATTCTTCTTTCCGGCTTTAACGGGAATGGTCGGTTTTTGGGCGACTTTATCGCTTAATATTCCAGATTTCACCAGATATGCGACTTCGCAAAAAGCCCAGATTAATGGTCAAATGATCGGTTTGCCGCCATCAATGGCAGTTTTCTCGTTCATTGGCGTCGTGGTAACTTCTGCAACCGTGATTATTTATGGAACAACCATTTGGGATCCGGTAATTCTCGCAGGTAAATTCGAAAATAAAATACTCGTTACTGTTGCAATGATCGCGATCGCTATTTCTACGTTGGCAACCAATATTGCAGCAAATATTGTAAGTCCGGCAAATGATTTTGCGAACCTTAGTCCGAAAAAAATAAACTTCAGAACTGGCGGTTATATCACGGGAATTATTGGCGTTTTAATTTGTCCGTGGAAATTGATTGCAGATCCTTCTGGTTACATTTTCACTTGGCTGGTTGGTTATTCAAGCTTGCTTGGTCCGATTGGTGGAATTATGATTGCCGATTATTATTTCATCAGAAATAAAAATCTGATTGTAGAAGATTTGTATCAAAACAACAAAAGCTATTCTTATAAAAACGGTTTTAATTCAAAAGCAATTTGGGCATTAATTCTCGGGATTCTACCTAATATTCCTGGGTTTTTGCTGACGATAAAACTCATTCCTAATGATTCTGTTCCTGAGTTTTTAACGAATCTTTATCATTATGGCTGGTTCGTCGGATTCTTTATCAGCGGTTTGGTTTATTATATTTTAATGAAATCAAATCATCAAAAAACACTTAATTCATAATTTTTAATTCGCAATTCAAAATATGAGCATTTTAATTAAAAACGGAAATATTGTTACTGCTTCAGAAAACTTCATCGGCGATTTATTTATCGAAGGCGAAACGATTTCTGCCATCGGAAAAAATTTAAAATATGAAGCAGACGAAATTATTGACGCTTCCGGGAAATTAATTTTCCCCGGCGGAATAGATCCGCACGTTCATCTCGAAATGCCTTTTATGGGAACGTTTTCCAGCGATACTTACGAAACCGGAACTCGCGCTGCACTTTTTGGCGGAACAACAATGGTGATTGATTTTATCCTTCAAACTCAAGGCAAATCTCTTCGAAATGCTTTGAATGAATGGAAAGGACGAAGCGACGGAAACGCCGTTGGAGATTACAGTTTTCACATGGCAGTAACCGATTATAACGAAAATGTAAAACCAGAAATCAAAGAAATGATTGAGGAAGGAATTACGTCTTTCAAAACTTTTATGGCTTACAAAGGTGCTTTGATGGTAGATGACCGACAAATGATTGGTTTGATGGAAGAAGTGAAAAAACAAGGCGGACTCATCAATGTTCACGCAACCAACGGCGATATGATCGATTATCTCGTTCAGAAAAATAAAAACGAAGGCAATTGTGCGCCGATTTATCACTATTTATCGCAACCGGAAGTCACCGAAGCTGAAGCCAGCGAACGTTTTGTGGATATGACGAATTATACAGGTTGTCCCGGATATATTGTTCATCTCACTTGCGAAGGCGCGCTGAATGCGGTGAGAAATGCAACCAAAAGAAATCAGCACGTTTTTGTGGAAACTTGCATTCAATATTTAATCCTTGATGCGAGTTTGTACGAGCAAGATTTTGAAGGTGCAAAATGGGTAATGTCGCCGCCTTTGCGGGAAAAGAAAGATCAGGAAACGCTTTGGGCAGGAATTAATCAAGGTTTAGTAAATGTGGTGGCGACCGATCATTGTCCGTTTTTCTGGGAACAGAAATTAATGGGAATCGACGATTTTTCTAAAATCCCAAATGGTCATCCGGCTGTAGAAAACCGAATGGAATTGTTGTATTCTGAAGGCGTTGATAAAGGCAGAATTACTTTGAGTAAATTCGTAGAAGTGGCTTGTACAAATCCTGCAAAAATCTTCGGAATGTACCCGAAAAAAGGAACAATTTCTATTGGTTCAGATGCCGATTTGGTGATTTTTGATCCGAAGGAAAAACATACGCTTTCTGTTAAAACCCATCACATGAATGTAGATTACAGCGGATACGAAGGTTGGGAAATTACCGGAAAAGTAAAAACAGTTTTCTTGCGAGGAAAAAAAGCAATTGACAATAACGAATGTCATATAGAAAAAGGATATGGACAGTTTATTAAAAGAAATAAGGTTTCAGATAAAATCTAAGAAATTTTAAATGAATTCAGCACACAATATTCATCATTCAAAATAATAATTTATGGCTCGAATCATAAAATCAGGATTAATCCAAATGTCGCTCGCAAAAACCGAAGGCGAAGGAACAATCGACGAAATAAAACAGGCGATGCTGGAAAAACATTTGCCTTTTATTGACGAAGCAGGTGAAAAAGGTGTGCAAATTTTGTGTTTTCAAGAGATTTTCAATACGCCCTATTTCTGTCCCGGTCAAGATTCCAAATGGTATGAATCTGCGGAAACCGTTCCTGGTCCTACAACGGATTTAATGTCGGAATACGCCAAAAAATATCAAATGGTGATTATCGTTCCAGTTTATGAAAAAGACGGCGCAGGAATTTTATACAACACCGCCGCAGTAATCGATGCAGACGGAAAATATCTGGGGAAATACCGCAAAAATCACATTCCGCAAACGGGTGGATTTTGGGAAAAATATTTCTTTAAACCCGGAAATTTGGGTTATCCAGTTTTTCAGACCAAATATGCGAAAGTTGGCGTTTATATTTGTTATGACCGTCATTTTCCAGAAGGTGCAAGAGCTTTAGGAATCAACGGTGCAGAAATCGTTTATAATCCTTCCGCAACTACAGTTGGGCAGTCACAAAATTTATGGAAATTAGAACAACCCGCTCACGCCGTTGCCAACGGCTATTTTATGGGTTGTATCAATAGGGTCGGAATCGAAAAACCTTGGAATTTGGGTAAATTCTATGGCAATTCTTATTTCGTAAATCCTTTGGGTGAAATTTTAGCTTGCGCTTCCGAAGATCAAGATGAGCTTCTGATTGCTGAATTCGATTTGGATTTAATCGATCAAGTTCGTTCTAAATGGCAGTTTTACAGAGACAGAAGACCCGAAACTTACGATGATTTAACAAAACTTTAAAACAATTAAGAGTTATCAATTACGAATTATTGATTCCTAAAAAATAACTGACAACCATCAACCAACAACTAAAAAAACGATGATAGCAAACAAACGCTTAACCTCCGAACAATATCAGGAAAATTTTGCAGATATTCACCCGCCTTTTGAAAATCGCGATAGTGCAATAATAGAAGCCAACCGATGCATTATGTGTTACGATGCGCCTTGCATAAAGATGTGTCCGACGCATATTAATATTCCAAAATTCATCAAACAAATCGCAACCGATAATGTAAAAGGTTCGGCACACACGATTTTCACCGACAATATTATGGGAGCAAGCTGTTCCAAAGTTTGTCCTGTCGAAAAGCTTTGCGAAGGATCTTGTGTGTATAATTTGCTTCATGAAGAACCGATTCAGATTGCACGTTTGCAAAGATATTCCACTGAAAAAGCGATGGAAAATAATTGGCAGTTGTTCGAAAGAAAACCTTCTCTTGGAAAGAAAGTAGCCATCGTTGGCGCAGGTCCGGCGGGACTTTCCTGTGCATTTTATTTATCCAAAGAAGGCGTTGATGTTACCATTTTCGAGAAAGAATCGAAAGGTGGCGGATTGATGACTTACGGAATTGCCGCTTACAAAGTAACGCCAGAATTCTGCGAAGACGAAGTGAATTACATCATTTCAATTGGCGGGATTGACATTAAATACAATCAGGAATTAGGAAAAGATTTTCAACTGAAAGATTTGCAGCAGAATTTTGATTCGGTTTTTCTTGGCATTGGCGTTGGCGTTGCAAGACAATTAGACATTAACGGAGAAAATTCAGCAGGAATAGAAGATGCTATTTCTTATATTTATAACCTCAGAACGAATGATTTCTCTGAAATTCCTGTTGGTGATAAAGTCGCGGTTATTGGACTTGGAATGACGGCAATTGACGCTGCAACTCAAGCAAAAAGATTGGGAGCAAAAGAAGTGACCATTGTTTATAGAAGAACCGAAAACGAAAAACCGTGTACCGATGTTGAGTTGGATATTGCAAAATTAGACGGTTGCGGTTTAGAATATTTAGCCGCTCCTAAAGAAATTATTTCTGAAAACGGAAACGTGAAATCTTTGATTTGCAGCCGAATGACTTTAGGAAATGCCGATGCTTCCGGAAGAAGAAGCCCCGTTGATACGGGTGAAACTTTCGAAATCGAATGCGATATGATTATCAAAGCAGCAGGACAGACCCCATTCGAGAATTTAATTTCGAATTCCGAATTGCAAAATTCTTATGGAAAAGTTTCTGTGAATTCAACTTACGAAACCAATTTAAAAGGCGTTTTCGCAGGCGGAGATTGCATCAATGGTGGAAAAGAAGTCGTAAACGCAGCCCAAGACGGAAAGTTAGCAGCACGTTCAATTCTGGAATATATGATGAATTAATACCATTCAAAATCTAAAATCTTTAATTTAAAATTCAAAAAAATGGCCGATATTTCTTGTGACTTTTTAGGTATAAAATCCCCGAATCCTTTTTGGTTGGCTTCGGCGCCACCAACGGATAAAAAAATAAATGTAATGCGTGCTTTCGAAGCAGGTTGGGGTGGCGTTGTTTGGAAAACTTTGGGTTCTCAGGTAAAAAACGTTTCTTCCAGATATTCTGCAATTAATTTCAACGGTCAGCGTGTTGCAGGTTTTAATAATATAGAATTAATTTCTGACCGCCCTTTAGATATTAATCTTCGTGAAATAGAAGAAGTTCTGAGAGAATTTCCCGACCGGGCGATGATTATTTCATTAATGGCAGACAATACAAGAGAAGCTTGGCATGAAATGATAAAACGCTGCGAACAAACCGGAGCGCACGGTTTCGAACTCAATTTCGGTTGTCCGCACGGAATGACCGAACGCGGAATGGGCGCAGCGGTTGGACAAGATCCCGAAATTGCAGGACAAATTGTAGAATGGGTGATGGAAGTCGCCACTTTGCCGGTCATTACAAAGTTAACTCCGAATGTTCATTCCGTAGTTCCGACCGGAAGAGCCGCTGTAAACGCCGGAAGCAACGCTTTGTCTTTAATTAATACGATACAATCTGTAACAGGAATCGATTTAGATACTTTTGTCCCGAATCCAAACGTTGGCGGACAATCTGTTTTCGGCGGTTATTGTGGACCAGCGGTGAAACCAATCGCTTTGAAAATGTTGACCACCATTGCTCAGGATCCAATCACCAATAAAGTTCCTATCTCCGGAATTGGCGGCGTTTCCAATTGGCAAGATGCGGTAGAATTTATGTTGTTGGGATCAACTTCTGTGCAGGTTTGTACCGCCGCAATGAAATACGGATTCCGAATTATAGAAGATCTCAATGAAGGTCTTAATAATTGGATGGACGAAAAAGGTTTCGAAAAAATAACCGATTTTATCGGGAAATCGGTGCCTACAATGACAGAATGGGAAAAACTCGATCTCAATTTTCACATCGTTGCCAATATCGATCAAGACAAATGCATCCATTGCGGATTGTGCCACATCGCTTGCGAAGACACTTCCCATCAAGCGATTTTCAAAAACGACGGAATGCCTTATAACCATTACGAAATCAACGAACCAGAATGTGTTGGTTGCAATCTTTGCAAACTCGTTTGTCCGGTTGACGATTGTATTACGATGGAAGAAAAACGCGTTGCACCAGAATATCTTAATTGGAAACAGTTTCAGGAACAGGGTTTGCCTTTGAATAATCATTAAAACATTTAACATTCTTCCTAAACCTTCAATATTTTTGATATTGTTTTTAACTAAATTCTATTTTGAACTCTGAATTTTTAACTTTAAATCTTGAATGATAAAAATATGAATATCAACTCCTCACGCCTCGAAAATTTCTTTACCGAAATGAGCAAAATCGGGAAAATTGGTGAAACCGGAACCAATCGACCCGCGCATTCTCCGGACGAAAAAAAAGCCTTCGAACTCGCTTCTTCCTGGATGGAACAAGCAGGAATGACCACCAAAATTGACAACTTCGGAAACCTTATCGGAAGATTACAAGGAACCAATCCCGATTTGCCGGTTTTGATGTTGGGTTCTCATCTCGATTCTCAACCTTACGGCGGAAGATATGACGGTGTTGCAGGCGTTTTGTGCGCCATCGAAGCGGCAATTACCATGCACGAAAAAGGCATAAAACCAGAACGGACTTTAGAAATAATTTCCTTTGCCGATGAAGAAGGTTGGCGTTTTAACAAAGGATTATTCGGTTCTCGTGGTATTTTGGGGAAATTAGAAGAAGGCGAACTTCAAAGAGCCGATGCAAATGGAATTACGCGCGAACAAGCGTTAAAAGATTTCGGATGTGATATTACAAAATTCAAAGAATCAGAATATAAAGAGGGAAGCATTTATTGCTATCTCGAACTTCACATCGAACAAGGTCCGGTTTTGGACATCAGCAAAAAACCAATCGCCGTGGTTTCCGGGATTTCCGGACCGATTTGGTTGACGGTAAAACTGAAAGGAATGGCAGGTCACACCGGTTCTGTTCCGATGCCAATGCGAAAAGATGCGTTGGTTGGTGCTGCAGAAATCATCGTTGCATTAAACGAAATTGCGAATCAAGTACCAGGAAATCCAACGGTTGGAACTTGCGGAACGATCAAAGTTTTTCCAGCTTCCAGAAACATAATTCCCGAAGAATGCGAGTTTACTTTGGATTTACGCGACATTGATTTAGAAAGAAGAAACCGTTACGAAAAACAATTGTTAGATAAAATTGAGGAAGTGTCTAAAAAACACGGATTAACTTATGAAATTTCCGAAGATTGGAAATCAGATCCACGATATTGCGCAGATTGGATTAAAAATATCATCAGAAATAATTGCGAAAAAATCGGTTTACAAGAAACTCCTGAAATAATGAGCGGTCCTTTTCACGATGCAATGGCGATTTCTTACGCCTGCGATTACGGAATGATTTTCGTGCGTTGCAAAGACGGAATAAGTCACAACCCCTTAGAATATTCGTCTCCAGAAGATTTAGCTTTAGGAAGCGAAATTTTGTACGGAACTATTTTAGATATTTTAAAAGGATAAACCATAATCTTAGTTGTACTGCTAAAAAAACAAAAAAAACCGTCCTACAAAAATTGCAAGACGGTTAACAATTATAAAAAATTTAGATTATTCTTTAGTAAAAGCAAACTCTTTTCCCCCTTGATGAAGGGTAAAACTTTTCTTGTCTTTGGCAAATTGCAACTCAATTTCCGCCACCGAAAAAGAAAACTTATCTGCACCTTCATAATCCAGAGGGAAAGCTGGTTGTCCGGTTGCTTGCGCTTTTAATTGATTATTATCTATTGTTGTTACAATTTTTACTGGAATTAGTTTGCTGGCAAAACTTCCTACAAAATCTTGCAGATTTACTTTTTCCGCAACTGCGCCAGAATCTGTCATTTTGAAGATATTATTCGCAGTATTTGCATCGGGTAAACTTCCTTTCGGATCCAATTGCACGGAAACAATTTCTTTTTGAGTAGGAACTTCAAATGACCATTCGGAATTTCGCTTCCAAATCTCAACTGGTAATTTTACATTTTGCATCGTTCCGTCTTTAAATTTAATTTCTAAATTTACGGGCATTGGCAACTGACCGATATTTTCAATTTTAATGATCGCTCCTTTCGTGAAATCTCCGTTTACATATTTCACATTCGTTACTGCTTGATCGATTTTCCATTTATTTAAGAACCAACCTCTCCAAAACCAGTTCAGTTCTTCACCAGAAACATTTTCCATAGTTCTGAAAAAATCCTCCGGCGTTGGATGTTTGAAAGCCCATCTCTTAATGTATTCCCGGAAAGCTTTATCAAAACGCTCCTCGCCCAAAATATTTTCACGCAACATCTGCAATCCGGCAGCGGGCTTGTAATATCCTAAAAAACCCAAATTTCTTTCTTTTAAATTATCTGGCGAGGTTGCGATAGGTTCCATTTGATCGCTGTTAAATGCAAAAGCCATACTTTGAAGCGATTTGGGTTGATCATATTCGCCTTTGTTGAAATCTTTCTCCGAAATACCATTGATAAAAGTATTGAAACCTTCATCCATCCAGGCATATAATCTTTCATTGGAACCCACAATCATCGGAAACCAGTTGTGTCCGAATTCGTGATCGGTAACGCCCCATAAATCTGCACCTTTCGAATTCATGTGACAGAAAACAATTCCCGGATATTCCATTCCGCCTTCATTTCCTGCAACATTTACCGCATTCGGATAAGTATATTCATACCATCTTTTTGAATAATTTTCGATGGACGTTTTGGTATATTCCGTCGATCTTCCCCAAGCTGTATTTCCGTCACTTTCTACAGGATAAGCAGAAATTGCTAACGATTTTTTGCCACTCGGTAAATTGATTTTCGCAGCATCTAAAATAAATGCCGACGAAGAAGCCCAAGCAAAATCTCGGGTATTTTCAATTTTAAATTTCCAGGTTTTAGTGGAATTTGAAGTTTTAGCTGCCGCATTTACTTCTTCCGCAGAACGAATAATTATAGTTTTATCGCTGTTTCTCGCTTCGTTCCATTTCTTATTTTGGTCATTGGTATAAACGTCTTTCGGATTTAATAATTCGCCAGAAGCAACCACATAATGATTGGCAGGAACGGTTAAATTTGCAGTAATATTTCCGTATTCCAAATAAAATTCTCCTGCTCCTAAATAAGGCAAAGTATTCCATCCCATTTGGTCATCGTAAACACACATTCTTGGAAACCACTGTGCAATCGTGAAAACCTTCCCGTTTTTGGTCGCTTCCACTCCCATTCTATCGGAACCATAATTTGGAGAAACGAAAGAATAATTGATGACGAATTTCACAACACCACCTTTTGCTTTAAGATTTTGTGGCAAATCAATTTGCATTCTTGTATCCGAAATCGTGTAGGTTGGATTTATCTTTAAATTTTTTCCGTTTGCTGAAAGAATTTCAATCGATTTGATGGTGTAACCTCCGTCGAAATCCTGTCCGTGCGCTCCATTTCTACTTCCGGACATTGGAACTACGGCATTTCCGCGGGAATCTTTTTTAAATAAATTTTGATCCAATTGAAGCCAAAGAAAACTTAAATCATCAAAGCTATTATTGGTGTAAATAATTTCCGCAGATCCTGAGATTTCATTCGTTGCTTCATTTAAAGTAGCATTCAAAACATAATCGGCACTATTTTGCCAATAATGATGACCGGGTTGTCCGCTTGCTGAACGGGTTTCGGTACCGTTATTCATATAGAAAAATGGCTTGAAAGCTTCAGTGTAACTGTATTTCGGTGCATCAGTTTGCGCAGATAAATGAACAGAAACTGCAATCGACAAAGCAACCAATGGCTTTAAAAATTTAAAATTCATGATGGATAATTTTTAGATAAGTATTAAAAAAAACCAACATTGTTACAAATGATGGGTTTAATTTATCTATTCCTTTACTAATTAACTGCATTTACGGAAGAACTTAAGGTGGCATCTGCATAGACCCCACATGTTTCAAAGCATCTCCTAAAACTGCCACAATGATAACGGTTCCCACTACAACCGAAACTCCGACATATAAAGCAACTGTTTTAACAGCTGAAAATTTTCGTTTTTTCGGGTTGGTAAATTCGCCATTTGCGATGGTAAACTGTTTCCCTTTTTTTAAAATAACTAGCGAATCCTGTCTAATTTCAATAAGCTGTACTTTACTAGTTCTTTTATGTTCATCCGTTATCTTATAAATCCCTCCACTTTCTGATGGTATATTCTGAACATTACGGTAAGAATAACAACTTTGCAGACTAAGGAAAATGCAGAGTAGAAATAAATTTTTCATTTTAAATTAATTTAAAGTAAAGATATAGGTTGTTTTTCATTAAAATCTTGATTGAAATCAAGAAATGCAAAATCTTTTGATCTTGCATTTCTTAATTTTTTTATAATGACATAAAAGCAACTAGCTGTTCTTCTTCGCCTTAATCATTGCTTCCAACATATCCCACATTTCCTGCGGAATATCTTCGAGCATATTAAATTCTCCCTTTCTCTACATTTCAATCCTGAAAACGTTCATAAATAATAACATTTTCGACAACTTTAGAATGAAGTCTCCATTTCCATGACCAATCAGATACAGCTAAATTTTCATTTATTTTATTGGTGAATTTTTGAAAACCTTCGGTTTGGTTATTAATTTCAATATAATCACTTTTCACTTTAATAAGAATTGAAAAATGCAGCAAATCATCATTAAATGATATTGGCTTTACGATTATTGAATCTATTTCATTCCATTTTATAACATTTTCATCCTTCGTATTTAAAAGATAAAAACCATTATTTAGATATTGAAAATTACCGTCATGGTTGTTTAATCTTTCTAAATCGTCGTAACTAGTGACATCTGTGATTTTTTTACTTCTTTTGACCCAAAGAAAAATCACATAAGTGATAAAAATCCAAACAATTAAAAAAAGTAAAATCCAATTCAACATCCTGAAAAAGTTTTATTAATTCGATTTCCTCGCCTTAATCATCGCCTCCAGCATATCCCACATTTCCTGCGGAATTTCTTCGAGCATATTGAATTCGCCTGCTCCTTGCAACCACTCGCCACCATCGATGGTTACGACTTCGCCATTCATATAAGCGGAATAATCGGAAACCAAATACGCAGCGAGATTCGCCAATTCCTGATGTTCGCCTACTCTTCTCAACGGTACTTTTTTGCGCATATCGAATTTTTCCTGCAAATTTCCCGGCAACAAACGATCCCACGCTCCTTTTGTCGGGAAAGGTCCCGGTGCGATGGCGTTAAAACGGATTCCGTATTTCGCCCACTCTACGGCTAAACTTCTGGTCATTGCCAAAACTCCGGCTTTGGCGCAGGCTGATGGAACGACGTACGCAGAACCCGTCCAGGCGTAAGTGGTGACAATATTTAAAACCGTTCCCGGAATTTTATTATCAATCCAGTATTTTCCGATGGAAAGCGTACAGTTTTTGGTTCCTTTTAAAACAATATCTAAAATAGAATCGAATGCCGAATGCGTTAATCTTTCGGTTGGCGAAATGAAATTTCCCGCAGCGTTATTCAGCAAAATATCGATTTGCCCGAATTCTTTGATGGCAACTTCTTTCATGGCTTCA
Source organism: Kaistella sp. (assembly GCF_049588135.1). Taxonomy (GTDB): domain Bacteria; phylum Bacteroidota; class Bacteroidia; order Flavobacteriales; family Weeksellaceae; genus Kaistella. Next base: position 59,099 of record NZ_JBAVFG010000038.1, read on the forward strand.
ACCTCATCCCAATTTCTCACATCGCAAGAAACGCACAGCACTTTTCCCCCCGTTTCTTCTTCCAATTCTTTTGCGGTGGCTTGCAGTTTCTCTAAATTACGGGAAGTGATGACTACTTTTGCGCCGAGTTGCAGAAAATATTTCGTCATGGCTTTTCCGAGTCCGCTTCCGCCGCCGGTTACGATGGCGACTTTATCTTTTAATGCATCTTCTTTGAGCATCGGTTGGGTATATAAATTCATATTTTAATTTTGATTTAAATTTAAGATTAATTTACCGTCTTAGGAAATTTTATAAAATGCATTGAATATTAAATGGAAACGTTGGATTCTTCCTTCGTCAGAATGACAAAGGTCTTATTACTGCAAAATACAACTCTGTCATTCTGAATGGAACATGTGGAATGAAGAATCTTTGAGATTCCTCCTGCGTCGGAATTGGTAAAAAATCAAGTAAAAAATTTGATTCTTTTTAAATATTTCCTGTGGGTGGGGTGTATTTCGTAAAAAATGGGGACGGAAATGATTGGGTAGGAAGGTTTTTTGAGTATTTTAGCGGGAGGAAAAGTATGACGCTTTATATACAAAGCCGACGAGAGTTGGTGGTGTTTGGATGAGTTCATCATACATATATACAAGTTAGCAGACATATCAAATGAAAAAACGTATCAAAATTTTAGTTTTATTTTTAATCACATTCAATTTTTTTTCTGCGCAAGAAAATCAATGGAAAAAACTTGAAAATTCATTTTCACAAAAAACAATTAGAGAAAATGGAAATGTAACCATTAAAAATACCGACAGCCTTATTCTTGAAATTTATAGATTTCAACAAAACGAAAAAATTGACTTGACCGATTTAACAAAACTTCAAATGATTCCAACTAAAACTTCATTTGCTGATTTGAAACTTGAAGTTGGGATTAGCGTATTTAATCCAGAACTTAAAATAAATTCTGAATATCAAATAAAATATGAAACTCCTGAAAATAAGACTTATAAATATAGTCTGTATTTGTTTGATAATATTACCGAAAATCAAATTAAAGATTTAAATGAATATGTAAAGAAAAATTTCAAAATTGATAGGATTAAGTTTATTTCAAAAGAAGAAGCAATGAAAAATGCTTCCGAAACTTTAGGTATTAATTCGCAGGATTTATTTGAAGGAAACATTTTCCCTGCAAGTATTGAAATTGAATCTAATGAACAAATAAATTATAAAAAGGTTCAAAATAAATATCCTAAATTAGTCGAAGACATTAGAACTAATGACTCGGATTTAGGAGTTTTGATAATGAAAATAAAAACTTAAAGATAAGTCTACTAAAAAGGTACTACAAGCAGCTATGAAGTTTTTCATCGAAGGTTTTAGAGATTAATTAGGTTTTTTGTAAGTAAAAAGGGTTGGCATTTTTAGCCCGCTGCGCGCTTTGCGATCGTCTTTTCTTTTTGCTTTACTCAAAATTAAAAAAATATTAATCAATTGACAAAGTTTTGCAGCAATTTTATGTTCTGGAACTCTATTTCGCAAAAAATAAAATGGGTAATGCTTATTTTAACAACAATTTAAAGTATTTTAGCAAAAGAAATAAAGTATGACACTTTATATACAAAGCCGACGAGAGTTGGTGGGGTTTGGATGAGTTTGTTTTACATATATACAAGTTAGCAGAAATGTTATAAAAAAATTGCGCTATGAATCTGAAATTTTTCATTCTAATTTTAACACCAACTCTAATTTTTTCGCAGAATTCGAGTTTCATTTACGAAATGAATTTTAGACCAAATTCTGATAGCATCAAAACTCAAAAAATCATTTATTTTTTGGATGTTAAAGATAAAGAATCAATTTTCCGCTCTGATAAATTTCGAACTGGCGACTCTTTAAGAACCAAACGCGGATACGGAAATCAGGCAGATATGCAGTTTAATAATCAACAATTATATATTTACAAAAATCACGATAAAAATGAAGTGAATAAGTATGTTTTCGTTCCTTTTGTTGAACCAAAATACACAATAAAAATTCAAGAAATTTTAATTTGGAACATAAAGAATGAAAAAAAACAAATTGGGAAATATGACTGTCAAAAAGCGGAAACAAATTATGGTGGAAGAAAATGGATTGCTTGGTTTACAAATGAAATTCCTGTACAAGATGGACCTTATATTTTCCGTGGATTGCCTGGTTTGATTATTGAAATTTCTGACGAAAAATCGAATTATAGTTTTTCGCTTGGTGAAGTTCGTGATTTTTTATGGAAAGAATTCTATCTTGAAAATTCACAGAGACTTATTACTTGGGATGATTTCAAAAAATTGCAAATGAATTTTTATGATAATCCTTTTGCAATATTCAGTAAATCTGATATCAAAAATTACGATGAAGCAGGAAATATTATAGAAACTGATTTTAAAAAAATGACAGAATCAGTACAAGAAAGAACTCGTAACAGCAATAATCCAATTGAGTTGAATCAAAAATTAATTTATAAGTAACACTTCTGCTAATAACTAAGCTTTCGTTTTGTCTGCAAGACAAGAAATAAAAGCCCGTTGAATCCCCCCGCTGGCGAAGGCTCCCGACTTTGCGCTTTTTACTTTAGTGAGATTGCTTCGTCGTCGTACCTCCTCCTCGCAATGACAAAAAAAAACTGCTCCAAATCTGGAGCAGTTTTCTGTATCAATTATTTTTAAAAGTTTAGTACCCGAAAAGTTCTTCTAACGAAACTTTCTGTACTTCTCCTAATTTTTGCATATCGCTCAACGGAACTTTTTTCTCCGAAGCTACGATGGAGTAAGTGTAAGGTTTCCCAGAAAAATTGGTTTTATGGAAGTTTTCCAATTCCGGCATCGTGATTTTATCGACCGTGTTGTAGAGGTTTTTTCGAACATCTTCGGTGGAACCTAAATCTTTTGCCGCCAAATAATTGAAGATGATTTTATCTTGGGTAATTCTTTCGGTTTGAATATCTTTTTTCACCTGAATTCTCGCTAAATCTAAGTTCACCGGCAAATCTGGCATCTTGGTCAAAAGTTCGTTCATTGCAGTGGTGGCATCATTAAATTTATCGGCCTGGCTTCCCACATAACTCATCATATAATATTCCTGATCTTTCTTCTGTGGCTGCACATAAACTCCGTAAGTGGAATACGCCAACGCTTTACTTTCTCTGATGGTCTGGAAAACGATCGATCCCATTCCGCCACCGAAATAATTGTTAAAGACTTTCACCACCGTATTTTTACTTGGATCGTAAACTTCGGTGTTTCGAATCCAACGGGTTTCGGCTTGTACCATGTCGTAATCGGCAAATAAAACTTTGTTTTTCGTTTGCGCGGTTTGTTTGAAAGTTTTTGCTGCTAGTGCAACTGCAAATTTCGCAGGAACTTGATGCGCCGCTTTCAACTTGGCATCTAATTCTTTAATGGAAATTGGACCGTAATAAATCACGGTTTGTTCGTATTGATTTAGGTTTTTGATTCTGTTGACCAATTCTGTCGAAGTCAAAGAATTCAAGTCGGAATCGGATAAAACATTGTTGAATTTGTTTTCTTTTCCGTAGATCGCATAACTTGTTAAACCTTGCAAAATTGCTCCTTTATTGGCTTTCGTATCTTTTCTTGCTTTTGCCATTCTATCTTTTAATCCTTTCAATGCAGCGTCGTCGGCTTTTACATTTTGAATAAGATCTTCGTATAATTTCACCGCTTGATCGAAATTTTCCTGTAAACCTTCGATGGAAACCGTGGTGTAATCTTCACTTGTGGAAACATTAAAACTACAAGCAATTTTATAAAACGCTTTCGAAATTTCTTCCGCCGACATTTTATCGGTTCCTAAAAACTGAAGATATTGTGATGCAATTGGTTGTTTCAAATCATTCAACGAACCTACTTTATATCTGTATTTCAAACGGAAAATTTGGTTGTCTTTATTCGGAACAAAAAGCACTTCTGCATTTCCTAATTTCGATTTCTGAATGTCTTTATTATAATCTAAAAACACAGGAACTGAAGGCGTATTTGGCATATCACCAATCATTTTCACGAAAGGAGATTGTTTGTCTGCATTGGTTTCAACCGGAGTAATTTGCGGTTTTTCAATTTTCGCTGTTTTTGCAGATTCGCCTTTTCTTTTCAAAATGGCAACATAATTTTCGCCTAAATATTTGTTGGCAAATTTGACAATATCAGCTTTCGTAATTTTCGATAAATCGTTGACATACGCCACTTGATCTCTCCAATTTAATTCAGAAGTAAAAGCATCCATCAACGAACTTGCACGATCATCGTATTTTTCTGATTCGTAGATTTTATCTTTTTTAATGTTATTGATAATGGAGGTAATTAAATCATCATCAAAGTTTCCTTTTTTCAAGTTATCAATTTCGCCCAAAACCAAAGTTTTCACTTCATCCAAGCTTTGTCCGTTGGTTGGTGCTGCACTGATGTACAAAACGCCGTAATCAATCAAAGTGAAAGTTTGCGCAGAAGCACGCAATAATTTTTGTTTTTTCACCAAGTTCAAATCCATTAACCCAGCTTTTCCGTTGGTTAAAACCTGTCCTACTAAATCTGCGATCAAAACATCTTTGTCTTTATTTCCAGGCAATCTGAAACCCATGGTCAAATTTTCGGCATCAGGACCGGTAATTTCTTTAATGATTGGCTTAGCAATCGCAGTTTCTGGAGTAAAAGTGTATTTCGGAACTTCTTGAAATTTCATATTCGAGAACGCTTTATCCACTTTCGCTATCACTTCATCCGGATTAAAATCTCCCGATAAAATCACGCCCATATTGTTGGGAACATAATAAGTGTGGAAATATTTTCGGATTTCTACCAAAGAAGGATTTTTCAAATGTTCAACCGTTCCAATCGTAGTTTGCTGTCCGTAATTGTGATTTTTAAATAACTCAGAAAAAAGCGCTTCGAAAACTTTGCTTCCATCGCTGTCTAAACTTCTGTTTTTTTCCTCGTAAACCGCTTCTAATTCAGTATGAAAAATCCTTAAAATAGGATTGCGGAATCTTTCGCCCTGAACCGCCAAATATTTATCCAAAGAACTGCTCGGAACATCGTCGGTATAAACCGTTTGCTCGAAACTTGTAAACGCATTTGTTCCCTGTGCTCCCATGGAAGCCATCATTTTATCGTATTCGTTCGCAATCGCAAATTTACTTGCCACGCCAGAAACAGAATCGATTTTTTTGTAAATCGCTTTTCTTTGTGCGGAATCTTTGGTTTTGTTATATTGCTCGTAAAGCCCATCAATCTTATCTAATTGAGGTTTTTCTTTTGCCCAATCCAAAGAACCAAATTTATCGGTTCCTTTGAAAAGCATGTGTTCTAAATAATGCGCCAAACCGGTATTGGTTCGCGGATCGGTCTTGCTACCGGCTTTCACGGCAACATACGCCTGAATTCTCGGGTCGGTTTTGGTTGGACTTAAAATAACGGTTAAACCATTTTTCAAAGTGTAAAACCTTGCATTCATCGGATCGTTGGTCACATATTTATATGGGTATCCATTTCCGGAAGCTTCTTTCCACTCAAAAGTTTTCTGTGCAAAACTTTGCATAGAAATCAATAAAGCAGCAAGTGCAAAAGTGAGTTTTTTAAACATAAATTAAATTTTTATAATTGATTAGACGAAATATTTTTCAAATTGTTTCAATTCTTTATTAAATTAGAGTAAAAAGTTTTTTAAACTTTTTTGGATTTGGAATGTAATTATCTTTCAAAAAGCAATCTTTCGCCATGCTTTTTATCAGCAATTTTTCCATTCTCGAAAACCAAATTTCCGTTAACGAATGTATGCGTAATTTTCGAATGAAAAGTCGTTCTTTCAAGCGGACTCCAACCGCATTTGTACAAAATGTTTTCTTTAGAAACCGTGTAAGAATCATTCAAATCGACCAAAACCAAATCGGCTTTATAATTTTCTTTAATGTAACCTCGCTTTTCAATTTGAAACAAAATCGCAGGATTATGACACATTTTCTCCACGATTTTTTCTAAAGAAATTTTTCCATTTTTAAAATTTTCGAGCATGATATTTAAAGAATGCTGAACCAAAGGACCGCCGGAAGGTGCCAGCAAATATTTTTGAGATTTTTCTTCTAAAGTGTGCGGCGCGTGATCGGTCGCAATGACATCAATTCGATTGTCCAAAAGTGCTTCCCACAAACCGTTTTTGTCTTTTTCAGTTTTTACGGCAGGATTCCATTTGATAAAATTTCCTTTGGTTTCGTAATCTTCATTGGTAAAAGTCAAATGATGAACGCAAACTTCTGCCGTTATTTTTTTGTCTTTTAATGGAATATCGTTTCGGAAAAGCTCAGTTTCTTTCGCCGTAGAAACGTGGAAAATATGCAGTCTCGCTCCAGTTTTTTTTGCCAGTTCAATCGCTTTCGACGAAGAAATATAACATGCTTCTTCGCTTCGAATCAAATGATGAAATTTCACCGGAATATCGTCGCCGTATTTGTCTTTAAAAATTTCTGTATTTTTTTTGATGGTTGCTTCATCTTCACAATGAACGGCAATGAGCATTTTCGTACTGCTAAAAATTTTTTCTAAAGTTTCAGGATTATCAACCAACATATTTCCGGTGGAAGAACCTAAAAAAAGCTTAATTCCCGCAACATTTCTAGGATTTGTTTTTAAAACTTCTTCTAAATTATCATTGGTTCCGCCCATCATGAAAGAATAATTGGCGAAAGATTTTTCGGCGGCGATTTTATATTTTTCTTCTAATAATTCTTGCGTCACCGCATTGGGAACCGTGTTTGGCTGCTCCATAAAACTGGTGACTCCACCGGCAATTGCCGCTCTCGATTCGCTTTCGATATCGCCTTTCCAAGTTAAGCCCGGCTCACGAAAATGTACCTGATCGTCGATAATTCCAGGCAAAAGATATTTTCCAGAAGCGTCAATTATTTGATCTATATTTTTTTCTGAAATATGTTTTTCAATTTTAATAATCAAATCATTTTCAATGAGCAAATCGCTTTCCAGAATTTGATTTTCATTGACGATTTTGGCGTTTTTAATAAGAATTTTCATTTTTAGAAATAGATTTTTTCACCGTAAATTTACATAAATTAAAAAGAAAGTTTCAAAATGAACCATTGAAAATCGTTTCAAAAACCATAATATTTTCGTGGATTTTAATTAAAACTTTACATTTGTAAAAATTTAGAAGTTTTGTATAAAAAATTATTGGGTCAAACCGCGATTTATGGGTTAAGCACCGTTATTATTCGGTTGTTTCCCTTTATTATCAGTCCGTTTGTGACGCACGCTTTTGGCCCACAATCTTTGGCTCCGTTTATCGATTTTTATTCGGTTGCCGGAATCATCATCGTTTTGCTTTCCCACGGCATGGAAACTACCTTTTTCCGTTTTGCAGAAAAAGAAGAAGACCACAAAAAATTAATTTCAACTGCGACTTTAAGTGTTTTAGGTGCTTCTTTTCTTTTTATGCTTTTCGCTTTTATTTTTAGGCAAGATTTAGCAATCGCTTTCAAAACTCCTGATCAGGTAAATCTTCTCACCATGATGCTTTTCGTTCTTGGTTTAGATGGACTTTCAACAATGCCTTTTGTTATTTTAAGAAAAACTGGAAGACCGAAAAAATTTGCGGTTATTAAAATTATTAATGGTGTTATCAATTTTTTACTGGTCGTTTTCTTCATTGTGATTTTACCAAAACTCGGAAGCAAAGGTTTTTTCGGCTTTCATTACGATAAAAATTTCGGGATCGGATATGTTTTTGTAGCCAATTTAATTGCAAGTGCAGTGACTTTTTTACTGCTTTTTCAGGAAATTAAAGCGGTTCGAATTGCTTCTTTCAGTTGGAATCTCTGGAAAAAAATGATGGCGTATTCTTGGCCAATCACCATTGCCGGTTTGGCTGGAGTAATCAACGAAACCATGGATCGGCAGTTTTTGAAATATCTTTTGCCTGATGGAACAAACACTGAACAAATGGCGATTTATGGCGCAGTTTGCAAAATCGTGACCTTTCTTACTCTGTTTCGGCAAGCTTATCTTTTGGGAATTGAACCCTTCTTTTTCTCACATGCAAAAAATGAAAATTCAGGTCAGTCTTATGCCAAATTAATGGATATGTTTGTCATCGTGAACTGTGTAATTCTATTGGCCTTATGTGTTAATTTGAACTGGCTCGCAGAACTTTACCTCGCAAACCCTGCTTATAACGAAGGCATTCCGATTGTGCCGATTGTTTTGATTGCTGCTGTTTTTCTCGGAATTTATTTGAATATGTCGGTTTGGTATAAACTTTCAGATAAAACCATTTTCGGAGCTTATCTTTCGGTTCTCGGAGCGGCTGTAACCATTGTTATCAACATTTACTTTATTCCATCTTACGGATATTGGGCTTCAACTTGGGGAACTTTTTTAAGTTATTTTTCAATGATGACGGTTTCCTATTTTTTAGGGCAATATTTTTATCCGGTTCCTTATCACATGAAGAAAATATTGGGTTATCTGAGTTTAAGTATTTTATTTTCAGTGGTATCTTTTTATGTACTTGACGGAAATTTAATCATCGGAAATTCATTATTATTAGTATTTTTAGCCCTTGTTTTTTACATAGAAAAGGACACTTTAAGAAAATTTAGAAAAAGCTGATATGAATATAAAAATCATCAATAAATCCTCAAACCCTTTACCAAAATATCAAACCGAGCTTTCTGCCGGAATGGATTTATATGCCAATCTGGACGAAAACATTACTTTGAAATCTTTGGAAAGAAAACTCATTCCCACCGGATTATTTCTGGAAATTCCCGCAGGTTTTGAAGCGCAAATTCGACCAAGAAGCGGTCTAGCCATTAAAAACGGAATTACTGTACTCAATTCCCCTGGAACCATCGATGCAGATTACCGTGGAGAAATTGGGGTTATTTTAGTAAATTTGTCAACCGAGGATTTCAAAATCAATAATGGCGACCGAATTGCACAAATGGTGATTGCTAAATATGAAGCTGCAGAATGGCAGGAAGTTTCTGAAATCAATGAAACCGAGCGAGGAGCTGGAGGATTCGGAAGTACTCAATTATAAAAAAAACATCTCATTTAATAAATTGATTTAATCAAAAAATTTAAGAGTAAAAAAAATACACTATGAAGATTATTGTTCCAATGGCGGGCCGTGGCTCTAGATTAAGACCACATACTTTAACCGTTCCAAAACCTCTAATTCCTATTGCAGGAAAACCAATTGTACAAAGACTTGTTGAAGACATCACCAAAGTAGCTGGCGAAAAAATTGATGAAATCGCTTTTATTATTGGCGATTTCGGTGCAGAAGTTGAAGCGTCTTTAATTCAGATTGCCGAAAGTCTTGGTGCAAAAGGAACCGTTTACACACAAGATGAACCACTAGGAACTGCGCATGCCATTAAATGTGCAGAACAATCAATGCAGGGAGATGTAGTTGTTGCCTTTGCAGACACTTTATTTAAAGCAGATTTTAAATTAGATAAAAATTCAGATGGTGTAATTTGGGTGAAAAAAGTGGAAGATCCGGCCGCATTTGGAGTCGTGAAACTGGATGATTATGGATTTATTACTGATTTCGTAGAAAAGCCAACGACATTCGTTTCCGACTTGGCGATTATTGGAATATACTATTTCAACTCTGCCGAAAAATTAATGAGCGAAATCAACTATATCATGGATAATGACATTAAACAAGGTGGCGAATATCAGTTGACAACAGCATTAGAAAACCTCCGTCAAAAAGGAGCGAAATTTTCATTAGGTAAAGTTGATGATTGGATGGATTGCGGAAATAAAAATGCAACCGTGGATACCAATGGAAAAGTTTTGGAATACGAAAGAGAAAATGTTTCGCAATTTCCCGCTTCTGCAAAAATCGACAACTGTATGATAATCCCGCCATGTTTTATTGGTGAAAATGTGCAAATCTCCAACTCTAAAATCGGTCCACGAGTTTCTATAGGAAACAACACGAAGATTATCAATTCGAATATCGACAATTCATTGATCCAAGAAAACACAATGATTAACCACGGAAATCTAAGTAATTCAATGATTGGTAATTCGGCAGAATATTATGGAGTTGCCAGAGAGATTTCTTTGGGTGATTTTTCTGTTCTCGATTTTCTTTCTAAAGATGAAAGTCATTAAAAACAAAATCAAAATACAACGCAATAAACCACACGAAACAATTTGTGTGGTTTGGCGTTAATATTGTAAACTTTCATGAAAAGTTTAAATAAAAAGTTCAATGAAAAAATATATTATTGCTTCTGTATTAATGATAATGCTGATTTCTTGTAAAACAAAAATAGCTATTGAAAAACCGATAAACACCAATACTTCGGTCGATTCAAGCACTAATTTCTTCAACAAGATGAATGAAAAAACAGATTTTCAGCAATTAAAAATCAACTCTCGAATTACAGCAGAAACAGGTAAACTTATCCCACCATTAGATGCAACAATTTACATTGAAAAAGATCAAAAGGTTTGGATTAATATGACTGCCATCTTTTTAAACGTAGGAAGAGGAATTGCAACTCCTGAAGGAATTAAAGGATATGAGAAATGGAATAAAACTTATATTGAATCGGATTTTTCTTACTTAAATTCACTATTGAACGTCAACTTTATCGATTACAGTGCTTTACAAAATCTACTATTAGGTAGAACATTTATTCCTGTCAACGACAAAGATTTTAAACTCACCAAAAATGCACAAGGCTACCTTTTAACTTCGGTGAAAAATTTAAGTTTCCGAACAAATGGAGATCTCTCTGAATACTCGGCTGCATTGACCTATAATACTGAAATGGAATTAGAAAATGTTTCTTTACAAAAAATAAATGCACCCGATCAACTTGATGTTTTCTATTCTAACTGGGAAAATTTTGAAAACATCAAACTCCCGAAAAATGTTAAAATAATAATAAAAGGATCAAAAACCAGTCAAATTTTACTAGAAAACACGAAATTTGACAGTTCGAAAATGGAAGCACCTTATTCTGTTCCCAATAATTATACGAAAACTGAGATTAAATGATTAAAAGAGTAAGCTTTTTAATAGGCATTTTTCTATTCGCTTTTTTTTCTGGGCAGAAAAAAGAACAACTTCAAAAGCAAAATGCGGAATTGAAAAAACAAATTTCGAGCATCAATTCGAACTTGGCGAAAACCCAGCAGCAATCAAAACTTTCTGTGGCTTACCTCAACGAAGTAGAAAAGAAAATTGGACTTCGTGAAAAAGTATATACCAATACACAAAAAGAAAAAAGATTAATTGAGGATGAAATCTATCTCCGCCAATTAGAAATTAATCGTCAGAATCGAGAGCTTGCAATTCTTAGAAAAAACTATGCTGAAGTTTTAGTTAAAGCCTATAAAAATAAGGGAGCACAAAATAAAGTAACTTTTATTTTATCCTCTAAAAATTTGGGAGAAGCACTAAGAAGAGTTCAATATTTAAAAGATTATTCTGATTATCAGGACAAAAAAGCAACCGAAATTTCTACAGCCGCTAAAGTTCTTCAGGAAAACATCGCCTTAAAACAGAAATCGGTAAAGGATAAAGAAATGATTCTCTCTAATCAGCAAAAAGATTTACTGACCATCGAAGCGGAGAAAAAAACCAAACAAGCTCTTTTAGAAGAATTTAAGAAAAATGAAGTTCAGCTTACTGCTGAATTGAAACAAAAGCAAGCAGAATCTAAGGAATTGGAAGGGCAAATTCGTTCAATTATTGCCGATGAAATAAGAATCGCGAAAGCAAAAGAAGAAGAACTAAAAAAGGCAGAAGCTGAAAAAATTCGTTTGGCAAAAATCGCTGCAGAAAAAGAAAAGGCAAAAATCGATGCAGAAAATAAAGCACGAATGGAAGCCTTGGCTTTAGAAAAAAAGAAAGCAGACGATGAAGCAAAAAGGCTAAAAGACATCGCAGAAAAAAAAGCAGCAGATGAAGCCGCAAAAGCAAAAATAGCCGACGCAGCCGACGCAAAAAAAACAGAAGATTCTAAAAAAGCGGCAGAAGCAGAAAAAG
>NZ_JBAVFG010000039.1:0-2114 GCF_049588135.1 Kaistella sp.
ATTCAATGCTTGTACAAGCATTGAATAAATTTTTTTTCATCATTTGTGTTTTTAGAATCCATCAGTCATGATGGGTTCTTTTTGTTTGTATTGATGCTGTGATTTTTTTTAATTTAAAAAAAAGGGAAATAAATTTTGTCATACAAAGTATAATGTCGACCTTTGTATTGTTCAAATGCTTGTAAGAGCATGAGAATAAATTTTTTTTCATCATTTGTGTTTTTAGAATCCACCTTCATCAGTGGATTCTTTTTATTTTAATACGAAATTTTGATCCGTTATTATTTGAAGTCGATCATTCAACAGTTTCAATAAAATGAAAGAGTTCGAGGATTTAAATAAAATTTCATTGCATTCAAAAGCATTCAGTATCTCAATTAGTTTCACTACTTTTGCACCTCGAAAATCTACTCATTAATTAGCATTCAATACTATGATTTCTGTTCAAAATTTAGGACTTCATCATTCAGGAAATTACCTTTTTCAAAACGTCAATTTTACCATTAAAAAAGATGATAAAATCGGTTTGGTTGGTAAAAACGGAGCGGGTAAATCTACCTTGTTAAAGATGATTACCGGCGAAATCAATTTCTATGAAGGAAGCATTGTTCCCGAAGGAAATGTAACCATGGGATTTCTAAAGCAGGATTTAGATTTCGTGAAAGGAAGAACCGTTTGGGACGAAACTTTGCAAGCTTTTGAGCAAATCAATGCGATGAAAAATGAGTTGGATGAAGTGAATCACCAATTGGTTACCAGAACCGATTATGAAAGTGTGGAATATGAAAATATTATTCACCGAATGACGGAGCTTAATGATCTTTTGATGCACCACGATGCTTATAATTTGGAAGGCGATGTAGAGAAAATTTTGTTGGGTTTAGGTTTCAAAGCTGATGATTTCCATAAAATCACCGATGAATTTTCTGGCGGTTGGAGAATGAGAATTGAACTTGCAAAACTGCTTTTACAGAAAAATGATTTGATGCTTTTGGATGAGCCTACGAATCACCTGGATATGGAATCGATCATTTGGCTGGAAAGTTTTTTGAAAGATTATCCCGGATCAATCGTACTTGTAAGTCACGATAAGCAATTTATGACTTCTGTTTGTAACCGAACTTTCGATATTAATAATAGAAAAGTTGACGATTACAAAGCCAACTACACCAAATATTTAGAGTTAAGTTTAGAAAGAAAAGAAAAACAAATTCAAGCAAAGAAAAATCAGGATGTAGAAATCAAGCAAATGGAAGATAACATCAACCGTTTCCGCGCTTCTGCGACTAAATCTTCTTTCGCACAGTCATTGATAAAAAAATTAGATAAACTGGAGAGAATTGAAGTTGATACTGATGATGTTTCCAAATTTAATATTCGATTTCAACCCGCTGTAACTCCAGGAAAAGTGGTTTTTGAAGCTAAAAATTTAGGAAAAGCATACGGAAATAAACAAATTTTTGATGAGGTTGATTTCTTCATCGAACGTGGACAACGAATCGCTTTGTTGGGTCAAAATGGACAAGGAAAAACGACTTTAGCAAAAATTTTATCAGGCGAAATTACCGATTATTCAGGAGAATGGAATTTGGGTCACAATGTAAATATTGGTTATTTTGCCCAAAATCAGGAAGAAGTTTTAACGCCGAATAAAACCGTTTTAGAAGAAGCCGAAGATTCTGCAACCGAAGAAACCCGTCCTCGTGTTCGTGACCTATTGGGAAGTTTCCTTTTTCAAGGGGATGATGTGACCAAGAAAACAAAAGTGCTTTCTGGAGGTGAAAGAAACCGTTTGGCTTTGTGTAAATTATTGCTACGTCCGTTCAACACGTTGATTATGGACGAGCCGACGAATCACTTGGATATTCAATCCAAAGAAATTATCAAATTAGCGTTACAGAAATTTGAAGGAACTTTAATCGTTATTTCTCACGACCGTGAATTTTTGCAAGGTTTGAGCGATAAGATTTTCGAATTCCGAGATGGAAAAATGAAAGAGTTTTTGGGCGATGTGAACGAATATTTAGAATTCCGACAAAAAGAAAGCATTCGCGAAGTTTCTGCCGAGAAATCGAAATTACAAGAAATGCGAAACGAACCCGTTGTAGAAAAAG
>NZ_JBAVFG010000040.1:0-2191 GCF_049588135.1 Kaistella sp.
TAATCGTCTTGATTTACCTTTAAAATCTCACCCGTTTTTTCATTTTTTAAAGAATAGAAAGTTTTGTATTCCGACGGATCTTTTTCAATTTTAGATTTCTCGGCATTTAAATCGGTCCCAATTTTATAATGTCTAAAATCAATTAAAGGTTCGTGAGCAATTCCCCAATAAATAACAAAAACCATTATTATAAAGGCAAATACAGAAAGATATTTTTTAAAATTAGATTTCGTTTCATTTTCATTAAAATCTTTTTTATAAAGAATCCATAAGATGATTAATCCGATTAATAGAACAATGTCCTTCCAGAAACTTTGCCAAGGTGCCATTTTCAAAGCATCGCCAAAACAACCACAATCTGTTACTACATTGAAATAAGCCGAATAAAAAGTAAGAAAAGCAAAGAAAACGCATAAAGCAATTAATAATGAAAGCGTGATTTTAAGACGAGTTTTTATTAATAATAAAAATCCTAAAACCAACTCGAAAACTACAACTACGATTGCCAACAAAAGTGCCTGTTTTTCTAAAAACGGAATATTGAAAACGGAAGGCGAAAAATATTCTTCCAGTTTAAATGAAAATCCCACTGCATCTACGGCTTTCACAAAACCAGATGCAATAAAAATTAAAGCAATTACAATCCTAAGTATATTTTTCAACATTTCAATTAAATTATTGTGGTTTATAATTTTTTTTCTTCAGAGAATTTAATCAAACAAAATACCGCATAATTCAGCATATCAAAATAATTCGCATCAATTCCTTCTGAAACTAAAGTTGCTCCGGCGTTGTCTTCTATTTGCTTGGTTCTCAGTACTTTTTGGTAAATTAAATCGGTGATTGAAGAAATTCGCATTTCGCGCCAAGCTTCTCCGTAATCATGATTTTTTTTCAACATTAATTCTTTGGCTTCGTTTGCAAATTGGTCATAAAGACTTAGAATTTCGTTTTTGTCTTGTTTAAAATCATCGGCAAAACCTTTCTCTAATTGAATAAGTCCGATAATCGAATAATTCACAATTGCGATAAAATTTTCCTCTTCACTTTCGCCCACTTTTGAAATTTTCGTGGTTTGAAAATTGCGAAGGCTTTTTACTTTAATAAAAATTTGATCGGTTAAAGACGACGTTCTTAAAACCCGAAAAGAGGCGCCATAATCCGACAGTTTATTACTGAATAATTCCCGGCAGACTTTAATAACTTCGTCGAACTGTTTTGATGTTTTTTGCATAAGATTTCTAAACTTTTCAAAGATAAGAATTTCGTTTGAGAGTTATCGGTTGATCTTTGGTAGAAATTGTATTTTTGTCAAATGAATACTGAAATTTCGAAACTTCAATCTTCCAACTTTTCAACTCTAAATTGCCGCGGTCATTTAGTCGATTTATCGAAACCCAAAATCATGGGAATTCTTAATCTAACGCCAGATTCTTTTTCGGATGGTGGTAAATTTAATAATGAAAATTCGGCTTTAAAACAGGTTGAAAAAATGTTGAATGAAGGTGCAGAAATCATCGACATTGGTGCACAATCTACAAGACCGAACGCCGAATTTCTTTCCGCAAAAGAAGAAATTTTAAGAATAGGAAATTTAATTTCAATCATAAAAAAAGAATTTCCCGATGCATTAATTTCTCTTGATACTTTTTATGCTGAAGTGGTGAAATTTGGTTTTAACGAAGGAATCGATATTATTAATGATATTTCCGGCGGAAACTTTGATGATAAAATGTTCGAAACTGCTGGCGAAACTGCACTTCCTTACATTTTAATGCATATTAATCCAACTTACAAATCGATGCATGAAAGATTGATTAAGGATGATATTATTTTAAGTATCAATCAATATTTTTCAGAAAAAATTCAAGAATTAAGAAGTCTTGGCGTGAAAGATATTATCATGGATCCAGGTTTTGGATTTGGAAAAACGGTGGAACAGCAACATCAAATGATCGATGAGTTAGAGTTCATCGGTTTTGGGAAATATCCTTTGTTGATCGGCATTTCCCGAAAATCTTTTATTTATAAACCTTTAGGAAAAAATCCTTTAGATATTAATGAAGAAACCCAAAAACTTCATTTAAAAATTCTGGAAAAAGGTGCGAAAATTCTGCGTGTTCATGATGTTGCAGAAACGGCAAAAGTGATTGAGCTTTTGGGTAAGTGAGTTTTTGAAAGTAAGAAAATT
>NZ_JBAVFG010000041.1:0-6542 GCF_049588135.1 Kaistella sp.
GAACACCCCTTATCTAATGCGGTTTTACATGAATTTAAAAAAGAAAATTTAACTTTTGAAAAGGTAGAAAATTTCGAAAATATTTCAGGGAAAGGGATTAAAGGAATCATTAATTCTGAAATTATTTTGCTCGGAAATGAAGCATTATTAAATCAATTCAACATTCAAATTCCGGAAAACATCAAACAGAAAGTGGTTGAAAAACAAGATGATGCAAAAACCGTTTCGTTTCTTTCAAAAGGCGAAAACGTTCTTGGATTCCTAAGTTTTTCAGATAAAATAAAAGCGACCTCCAAACAAGCTGTTGATTTTTTACTTAAAGATAATGTAGAAATCATAATGATGACGGGCGATAACGAACATACCGCAAAAGCTGTCGCAGCCGAATTGGGTATTAAAAAATATTTTGCAAACCAACTTCCTCAAGACAAATTAACGGAAATAAAAAGGCTTCAAGCTGCCGGAAAAATTGTTGCCATGACTGGCGACGGAATTAATGATGCTCCAGCTTTGGCGCAATCTAACGTCGGAATTGCAATGGGAACCGGAACCGATATTGCCATCGAAAGTTCGGAAATTACTTTGCTCAAAGGGGATCTTTTGGGTGTTGCAAAAGCAAAAATACTGAGTGAGAAATTATTGAAAAACATCAAACAAAACCTGTTTTTCGCTTTCGTTTATAATATTTTGGGAATTCCGTTGGCTGCTGGATTGCTGTATCCGTTTTTCGGAATTTTGCTAAGTCCGATGATTGCTGCGGCGGCGATGAGTTTCAGTTCGGTTTCGGTGATTTTGAATTCATTGAGGTTGAATAATGCCGATTTGGAAATTGAATAAACTACATTCCGATAATTATTGGAAGGCACAAAAGTTAATTAAAATAATTTAGCTATTTTTGAAATTAATCAACGGCAGTTTTTTCACAGACTGTCGTTATCTATATATTATGAAAATTATCATTTTTAAAAAATTGCTTTTAAAATCATTGATTTTGGCATTTTTTGCAATTCTAATATCTTGCTCTAAAAATGACGGGAATTTCATTGAATTTACTCGTGGGAGAAGTATGAATCCGAATTATCCAAGGACAGGAATAAAAATCACAAATGATAATTATGTATATTATTGTGAAGAAATAATGAACAATGGAGAAAACTATTATTTAAATCGTCATACGGGGAAATATAAATTTTATAAATCCGAGGAGAAAATTGATTTTATAAAGTACAAAGATTTGATTTTAAAAAACTATTCAACAGAAATAAAAAATAGTTATAAAAGAATTCCAGATGCAACTTTAGAGATGATAAATTTCAAATTGGATAATAAAGAAAGAGTGCAAAATTTCTATTACTCGCAATTGAATAAAAATAAAGATTCACTCTATAATGAAATATGGAAACTGAAAAAAGAATTAAAATTTAAAAAAACTGATTCAATTTTGTTCAGTCAGAAATTATTACAAGAAAAACTTCCTAAACCACCCTCACTATAGAAATAACAAATTTTTATAGTACATAATATTTAAACTTTCATTTCACCCAAATTCTTAAAGAAAATTAATTAAAACTTCCTTTCAATCACATAATCCAACATTAAATGCAGGGAATGTTTTGCTTCGGAATCGGGAAATTCGTTCAGAATATTTTTTGCTTTTTGTTGGTAGTCTTTCATTTTCTCCATCGCATAATCTAAACCGCCAGATTTTTTCACAAAATCGATGAGTTCTTTTACCCGTTTTGTGTCGTTGTTGTACCGTTTTATGGTGTTGAAAAAATATTTCCGGTCGGTTTCGTTGGCGTTTCGCAAAGCCTGAATCAACGGCAAAGTCATTTTCTGTTCTTTAATGTCGATTCCCACAGGTTTTCCGATGATATTGGAAGTAAGATAATCGAATAAATCATCTTTAATTTGAAAAGCCATTCCGGTGAGCGTCCCGAATTCCATCATTTTTTTTGATAAATGCTCATCAACATTATTCGATAAAACACCAATTTCACAGCAAGCAGCGATTAAAGTCGCCGTTTTCTGACGGATGATCTCATAATAAACTTCTTCGGTAATATCGAGCTTTCGGGCTTTCTCCAATTGCAAAAGTTCGCCTTCCGCCATTTCGCGAATCGTTCGGGAAATCACGGCAAGCAAATCGTAATCTTGGTGATCGGTAGAAAGTAAAACTGCTTTTGATAAAAGGTAATCTCCCACCAAAACCGCAATTTTATTTTTCCATAAAGCATTGATAGAAAAGAAATTACGTCGTTTAAAACTTTCATCCACCACATCATCATGAACCAAAGTTGCGGTGTGAATCAACTCAATCATCGAGGCACCGCGAAAGGTTTTCTCATTTACCTCTCCTACTAATTTTGCACAAAGAAATATAAACATCGGACGCATTTGCTTGCCTTTGGTAGTAACAATGAATCGTGTAACCTTATCCAAAAGTCCCACATTGCTCTGCATGGATTCATAAAACTTTTGCTCGAAAAGTTTCATCTCTGCATTAATTGGTTTTTTAATTTCTTCTACGATGTTCGCCACGAATGATTAATAAAGGATTATAATTTATGAATGTCAACAAAGATAATTATAAATAAAGAATATGTTAGAATTTATTGGGTATTCAAATTAATTTATTTCAGTTTTTCAAAAGGGATAAAGTACAAATACGGTTTTACTTTAATAATCGGCAAATTAAATTCTTCACCAGAAATATAAATCCCTTTCTCATCAACTGCAATTCCCTCGATTTGACCGATGCTTAAAGAACTTCCTAGGTAATATTTCTTTGGTTTCTCCTTAAAGAAAATACCCGATTTGGATTCATTGAAAATGGTGAGAAACACTTCTGCTTTTTTGGTGTACCCGACTAAATATAATTTTTGATTAAAATAAGCAGCATCTGTTACGACATAACCTGTGAAATAATTTTCGATTTTCTGTGCGGGCTGGTTTTCGGAAATTGTTGGATCAACAATATAATGCGTTGTGGCTTTCGACACCCATTCTTTCGTGAAAACATGAATCTTTCCGTTGAGGAAAATCATGGCTTCAGCATCGAAATTATTGTTTAAATTTTTTGGAATAAAATCATTTTGTTCAGGATAATAGAAAGAAATTTGATTGATTCCATTTAAATCTAAAGAATCTTGAATAGGAATTTTATAGATGATTAAATCTTTTCTCGCTCCAACATTATTACCAAAATCACCGATATATAAGTTTTCAGAATCTGACGTTATCGCTTCCCAATCTTTATTAATTAAATTGGTTTTAAAAATGTTTTTAATTTTTCCTGTTTCCTTATCAATTTCAAAAATTTCGGAACTGTTTCCGCTATCATTAAAGGTGAAAAGTCGTTTATTAAAGAAGTTCAAACCAGAATTTTCTTTTAATGAATCGTTTAAAACTGCTGTTCGGTAACGACTAATTTTGAACCATTCATCATTTTGCTGAGCAGTAAAACTCAGGGAAATGAATATTGTGAATAAGAGAAAAAACTTCTTCATTTATTTTGTTTTTATTAGAAACTATATTTATTTTCATATCTCATATTCGCTTGATAATCAACTTTTTTTTCGTTTTAATAATAGAAACTGAATCTTCATAAAATCATAAAATAATCCTCCTAATAAAATAACGGTTCCCAATACCAAAGACTTTATACCAAAGTGCTCGAATAAAACTCCGCCAGAAACTCCACCCAAAAAGAACATAAAAATGATGGTCATTCTTAATTTAATCGACTTGATTAATCTGCGTTTATGAAATTGATCTTTAAAGAAAAACAATTGGGAAAATTCGATTCCCATATCGGTAAAAAGTCCGGTTAAGTGCGTCGTTCGAACGATTGATTTTGAAATACTGGTGACCAAAGAGTTTTGCATTCCCATTGCAAAAAGTAAACTGTAGGCGATTACATCCGGATTTTCTTGAATTAAATAATTTCCGGTAAATGCGATTACACCGAGAATTATTGCTTCTGTAATGATAGGAAAAATATACGTTTCACTTTCGCGAATTCGGGAATAAGTTTCTACCATAAAATTAGCGAAGAATGCGCCCAGAAAAAAGAAAATTACAAAAAGTGCAACATGAAAGGCATTTACGAAATTGAGTTTGAAAACCTCATCAACAAAAAAAGCGAAATGTCCGGTGACATTGGTGGTTAATTTCTGAACAGAGAAAAACCCTACAACATTCACTAATCCAGCGACAAATGAAAGTAAGGACGCAATGCCAAGGTTATGTTTTGGTGTTCTGCTTTTACCGATGTGCGAAAACATTATTCACTGCTTTTGTTGGCGAGTTGTCCGCAAGCCGCATCGATATCGCCGCCTCGACTTCTGCGAATAAGAACGGTAATTCCGGCTTTTTCTAATTGCCGCACGTAGTTGTCTTCTGCTGCTTTATTACATTGGTCGTATTTTCCGTCACCAATTGGATTGTATTGAATTAGATTGACTTTGCTTGGAATCTGCTTGCAATAACGAATTAATGCTTTGATATCTTCATCCTGATCATTAATTCCTTTCCAAACGCAATATTCGAAAGTGATGATGTTTCCTGTTTTTTCATACCAATATTTTAAAGAATCCATGATATCGGTTAAAGGAAATTTATCGGAAAAAGGCATAATTTCATTTCTCTTTTTCTCAATAGCAGAATGTAAAGAGAGCGCTAATTTCACCCGAATATCTTCATCAGCCAACATTTTAATCATCTTCGGAATTCCTGAGGTTGAAACGGTAATTCGTCTTGGTGACATTCCCATTCCTTCAGGTTCAGTAATTTTTTTGATGGATTCTACGACGTTTTTGTAATTCATCATCGGCTCGCCCATTCCCATGAACACAATGTTTGAAAGTGGCCGGTCGAAATATAATTTACTTTGTCTATCAATTAAAGCAACTTGATCTACAATTTCTGCGACTTCCAGATTTCGCATTCTTTTCAAACGTGCAGTTGCACAAAATTCACAATTCAATGAACAGCCAACTTGTGAAGAAACACAAGCTGTAGTTCGGGTTTCGGTCGGAATTAAAACAGATTCTACTAAAAGTCCGTCGTGTAATTTCACGCCATTTTTAATGGTTCCGTCTTTTGACCTTTGAAGTTGATCTACCGAAATCGGATTAATCATGTATTCTTTTGAAATACGGTCTCTCAAATCTTTAGAAAGATTCGTCATCTCATCAATCGAATGCATGTTTTTGCTCCAAAGCCAATCATAGACTTGTTTTGCACGAAAAGGTTTTTCGCCTAAAGAGACGAAATATTCCTGTAATTGATCGAGTGATAAAGTTCGAATATCTTTCACAATGATTTTAGATTTTAAATGATAAATTTTAGATTAAAAACACCGAAGTGAATTTAATCTAAAATTTTAAATCTTTAATTTATAACTTCTTAGATAATCAACATGGCGTCACCGTAAGAATAGAATTTATATTTGTGCTTGATTGCTTCTTCGTAAGCATGCATTAGGAAATCTTTTCCTGCAAATGCTGCTACCATCATCATCAATGTAGATTTTGGCGTATGGAAATTGGTAATCATACAGTTGGCAACCCCGAATTCATGTGGTGGGAAAATAAATTTATTGGTCCAGCCATGATAAGGACCGATTTTTTTATTAGAAGAAACCGAAGTTTCAATCGTTCTCATCGTCGTAGTTCCAACGGCGCAAACTCTTCTTCCTTCTTCTACAGCTTTGTTAATAATATCTGCATTCTCCTGAGTAATAATGGCTTCCTCAGATTCCATTTTATGTTTCGATAAATCTTCAACTTCAATTGGATTAAAAGTACCTAAACCAACGTGAAGCGTAATTTCTGCAAAATCAATTCCTTTGATTTCCAATCTTTTCATCAAATGTTTTGAAAAGTGCAAACCAGCAGTTGGAGCCGCAACAGCACCTTCATGTTTTGCGTAAATCGTTTGGTAACGTTCTGCGTCTTCGGGTTCTACTTCTCTTTTGAAATATTTTGGAAGAGGAGTTTCACCCAATTCTTTTAATTTCGCACGGAATTCTTCGTAAGAACCATCGTATAAAAATCTTAAAGTTCTTCCTCTGGAAGTGGTATTATCAATAACTTCAGCAACCAAACCTTCATCTTCGGTAAAGAATAATTTATTCCCGATTCTGATTTTACGGGCTGGATCTACCAATACGTCCCAAACACGGGTTTCTTTATCTAATTCTCTTAACAGGAAAACTTCGATTTTCGCTCCGGTTTTTTCTTTATTTCCGTATAATCTTGCTGGGAAAACTTTGGTATTATTAAAGATAAAAAGATCATGTTCGTCAAAATAATCTACGACATCTTTGAAATGTTTGTGTTCTATGGTTTGGGTTGCACGGTTCAGAACCATAAGTTTCGCATCGTCTCTGTGTTCTGCTGGATGTTCTGCCAAAAGTTCTTCTGGCAAGTCAAAATTAAAATGGGATGTTTTCATCTTTTTAAATTACGGTTTAAAAATTAGATCCGAAAAACAAAAATTTTCGGAGTGCAAATATACGACATTGAAAAGGCAAAGTC
>NZ_JBAVFG010000042.1:0-10504 GCF_049588135.1 Kaistella sp.
TTCGATATGGATGGAGTAATTGTGGACACAGAACCACTCCACCGAAAAGCCTATTTCAAAATGTTTGAAGATTTTGAGATGAATGTTTCCGAGGAATTATACGCAACTTTTACTGGCGCTTCCACGAAAAATGTTTGTAATACCCTTATTGAAAAATATAATCTTAACAGCAATCACGAAGAATTATCGCTGATTAAACGGAAATATTTTAAACATTATTTTTATAACGATGCCGATTTTAATTTAATTGATTGCGTTAAAGATTTAATCGAAAATTATTACGAAAATGGAATCAAACTCGTTCTTGCATCGTCTGCAAGCATGACGACGATTGAGATGGTCTTTGAAAAATTTGGTTTAGAGAAATACTTTATAGGTAAAATAAGTGGTGCAGATTTAAAGGAGTCTAAACCGCATCCTGAAATCTTTCTGTTAGCCTCTGAAATCGCTGACGAAAAAAGAGAAAGCTGCATGGTCATTGAAGATTCTACCAACGGAATTGAAGCCGCAAATCGTGCTGGAATCTTTTGTGTAGCTTATAAAAGCGAACATTCTGAAAAGCAAGTTTACGAAAAAGCCAATTTGGTTATTTCTGATTTTCAGGAAATTGAGTTTGAGAAAATTGAGAAATATTTTTAACGGAAAGCTAATTTTACTTTCTAATCTAAAGACGGAAACAGCGAAAAGTATTTTTGTAGATATCCTTTGAAAAAAACCTAAAAAATTGTTTTAACTCCGATGGAAAAGGCATCTTTTACACGAGACGAGTGAAAAAGACAATGCACAGCGTAACTGCAAATAAAAAAAAGGAGCAACTCGCTGGTTGCTCCTAAAAATTTTAATATCCCAAAAGTTTCAAAACATCTTCTGGCTTCTGCTCTTCCCGGAAAAGGGTGTAAATAAAATTACCTTCTTCGTCTTTATCGATCAAAATATGTTTCGGTTGCGGCATCAAACAATGGTGAACGCCGCCGTAACCACCGATAGTCTCTTGGTAAGCACCAGTGTTGAAAAAGCCGATATATAAAGGTTTTGTATCGCTAAAAGTCGGCAGATAAATCGCATTCGTATGCTGCTCTGAATTATAGTAATCATCTGAGTCACAAGTCAATCCACCAAGAAAAACTCGTTCGTAAGTATCTTCCCAACGATTAAGCGGAAGCATAATAAACTTGCGGGAAATTGCCCAGGTATCGGGCAAAGTGGTCATGAAAGACGAATCGATCATGTCCCATTTTTCTCGGTCGTTTTGACGTTTTTGAGAAATTATTTTATATAAATGCCCACCACTTTCGCCAACGGTAAAACTACCAAATTCGGTATAAATATTTGGTTCTTCTACGCCTTCTTCTTCACAGAATTTTTTGATTTGAGAAACAATTTCGTTCACCATATATTGGTAATCGTAGTCGAAATTCAAAGAAGTTTTTATCGGGAAACCACCACCAATATTGAGGGAATCAACTTCGGGAGCGATTTTTTTCAATCGGGCATAAACACGCAAACATTTATACAATTCATTCCAATAATAGGCGGTATCTTTAATTCCGGTATTGATAAAAAAATGCAGCATTTTCAATCTTGCATTCGGATGTTCCGCAATTTTCTGGCTGTAATAAGGGATAATATCTTTGTAACCAATTCCTAGTCTCGAAGTATAAAATTCGAATTTTGGCTCTTCTTCGGAAGCGATTCTAATTCCGATATTAAATTTACAATCGATACTTTCTGTAAGTTTATCTAACTCTCTATAATTATCTAGAATTGGCGTGATATTATGAAAACCCTTATTGATTAAATCAGAAATTTTTGCTAAATAATCATCCGTCTTGAAACCGTTGCAAATTACCTCAACATTTTTATCAAACTTACCTTTGTCATAAAGAGATTTCACAATATCAATATCATAAGCAGAAGAAGTTTCCAAGGAAATATCATTCTTCAACGCCTCTTCTAAAACAAAAGCAAAATGACTGGATTTGGTGCAATAGCAATACCGATAACTTTTTTTGTAATCATTGATTTCAAAAGCTTCCTTAAACCATGCTTTTGCACGCTGAATATTGGTAGAAATCTTCGGCAAATAATTAAATTTCAAAGGCGTACCGAACTGTTCTATAACCTCCATTAAAGGAATGTCGTGGAATTGAAGCGTATTATCTGCGACGTTAAATTCTTCCGTCGGAAAATACAAAGTTTGATCGATAAGTTCTGAATATTTAATTTTCATATTGTTGCTGAAATTTTACAGTTTTAGAAGTGCAAAGTTGAGAAAAAAAGTTGGGTTTCTATTTTAAAATTCCTTAAAAATTAGGGTAAATCAACATTGCCCAAAAAGACGACTAAATTACCGCTATCGAATTCGATGATTACCTCGTCATTTTTGGCGAAATTTCGAGTCCCAATTCGAGAAGTAATATCTAAATTTTCTTTATTTAAAGACCAATTTAAACCGTTCGTTGTAATTTTTCCTACTGTTGGAAAAGGATATAACGAAATCAGTTTATTTTTAACATTATTTAAAACGAGTTTTTTTGGTGCAAAGAAATAACGCGAATATTCATCAAAAAAAGTAATTTCCAAATCATCTTTAAATAAAAATGCCACTGTAAGATTCCCTAAGAAATGATCCATTTCTCCACCACTTCCACCATAAACATCAATTTTTTTGAATCCTCTTTCTTTAATAATCTCTAACGATTTCTCGAAATCGGTTTTATTTTGATCTGGCGTGTAAATGAATTTTTCATGATATACATCTTCATCAATTCCAGAATGTGAATCAAAATCCCCGGAAATAAAATCAAGTTTTTCGATTGGAAAATTTTTTTCCTTTAAATAATGAAAAGCACCATCAGAACAGGCAATCAAAGAATAGCCTTCCGTTTCTGGAAGATTTTTCGGCGGAATTCCGTTGATGAAAAGAAGGGATTTCCCTCTCCCTAAATCCCTCTCCTTCGGAGAGGGACTTTCAGGTTTGTTATAATTAACTTGATTTGTCATATTAATGAAAACATCTTAGTTTCTGAGGATTACCTATCATTTGGATTCCAATATTCTTCAGTTTCACCATTTAATTTTGAAACATAACGCGCCAAAACAAAAAGATAATCAGATAATCTATTCAAATATTTAATCAATTCCGGGCGAACTTCTTCAGATTCATTTAGAAAAACCAAACTCCGTTCTGTCCTTCTGCAAACGGTTCTGCAAATATGAAGCGATGTTGCCGATTTTCCGCCACCTGGAAGAATGAAATATTGCAACGGTTGCAACTCTTTTTCGAATTCATCCATCCAATGTTCAAGTTCTTCAATTTCAGTTTCAGAAATCATCAAACTTAATCGTGACTTTCCGTTCGCCAAAGTCAATTTATCCATTGGAGTCGCAGATTCTGAACCCACGGTAAACAAATCGAACTGAATTTTTTGGAGTTGATTTAAAACATTTTCGTTTTTAATTTCACATTTGGCAAAACCGATGAAAGAGTTCAGTTCATCGATGTTTCCGTAAGATTCAACTCTTGCGGAAGCTTTGGAAACCCGCGTTCCGCCGAATAATGCGGTTTCTCCTTTGTCGCCCGTTTTGGTGTATATTTTCATGGGAATTTTCTTTGAGGTAAATTTAATGATTTTATTGCGGTTACTCCATTTTAGATTTCTGAATTCAGAATTTATTTTTTAAAATTTTGTAATAATTTCAGAACTTTTTCATCCAATGTTCAGAATATTCTAAATCTTAAATTCATTAATTTTAAAATTTATTACAATGAAAAACCTCAATACGAAAATCTCAAATCAGAATTTTATAATTCCTAAATAATGACTCCCGATTTTGAACAACTTTACCAAGAATTTTCACCACGGATTTACAAACTTTGTTTGAGTTATTCGGGCGACAAGTTGCTTGCAGACGACCTTCACCAAGAAACGTGGATTGCGGTTTGGAACAGTTTAGCCAAATTCCGGGGCGAAAGCAAAATTGGAACTTGGATTTATCGAATCGCCATCAACACTTGCTTGGTCGGAATTAAAAAAGAAAATAAAAAAGACCAAAATTCCGAAACTATTTTATCAAAACTCGTTCACGAAGAAAATTACGATAACTCCAAAGAAATCAATCGTTTATACGAATCAATCAGCCAATTAAAAGAAAACGAAAGAATTATTATCACGCTGGTTTTAGAAGAAAAATCTTACGAAGAAATTGCAGAAATCACTGGAATTACCGAGAATAATCTGCGTGTGAAAATCCACAGAATAAAAAAAGAACTCCAACAAATCTATTTGAATCATGGAAGAATTTAAAGAATTAGAAAACCTTTGGAAACAATCTGAAACCAAAGTTCCCGCAAAAAACACCAACATTTCAAAAATAAAAAACAATCGCATGAAACTAAAAAACACCTACACGAGAGGAGCGATTTTATTGATTATCACAGGAATTTATATCTTGGGCTTAATGATTTTTTTAGACTCAAAATTAAAAACCGTTCCCATTATTTCATCAATGTCTATTATTTCTGTAGTCTGCTTTCTTCAGGCCTATTTAATACTTTTTACAGCAAAAAAAATCAGTCAGATTGATGAAACACAAACGCCAAGTTTTCACTTGCAACAATGGCAAAATTTCAGAACATTTCAGAAAAAAATAAGACATTGGAATATGCCAATTTACTATATTTTGCTAGGAATTGCACTCGGAGTTTATATGTACGAATTGCTAAAAACGGTGGATTTATGGAAGATGGCGCTCGCTTTTGCCATCACTTATGCTTGGATGTTTTTCGCGTATTTCTACCTCGGAAAAAAGGAAATTAAAAAACAAGATGCAAAAATGGACGGTATTATTGCGGAACTGAAAAGTCTTGAAAATCAATTTCAATAATTAAAAATGAAAATTCATTTATAAAAGTGTAGAACTTCGTACCCTGATAATTATCAGGGCTTAAAATGAGCGGCTGCGCCTTTGTTTGGCAAAAAATACAATGAATGTAAAAAATCTTTGCCTTGCCTTGCGTTAAATTTTTCAAACGCAAGGATAAACAAAGTAAAATTAACCCTCAAACTTCATTATTTTAAGACAGACAAGGCTGCTATCGCTTATCTTAAGAAACACAAGTTTAATAATATTACATTATTTCTCCTAAATACATAACGAATTAAAGTTCATCTAAAACGATTTTCCACAAATTTTTATTAAAACTTCGGAAAAAATTAATATGCCCGATTTCTCCTTTTTCAGATTCGGAGATTTTTATTTCTCGATAGGTTTTCTTTAAATTCGGATATGCTTTATTCATCAGACTTTCCATGCCTTTCATGGTTACCCAAGAATCGTCTTCGGCGTAAATGATGAATGTTTTTTGGTTTGAATTTTTCGAAAAATCTTTATTGATTTTTTCGAAAAGTCGGTTTGTGGATTTTTTATTGAGAATTAAAGTTTGCCAATCAAACGCAACGCCTTTCGGCAACGATTCGCCCAAACCAAACCAATGCGCAGGAAAATAACTCAATAAATTCGTCGTGATTGGAAGCGCAATTCCGAAACCTAAAAGTGCAGTGATGGCAATTTTTAATTTCAAATTTCCAAAATACGCATTTTGTGTTGCGACGAAAATAAATTTTTCAAAAATCGCTGAATCTTCGTTCATTCCTAAAATTAATGCACCAACGGAATGTCCGAGGCAAAAATTTCGATAATGGGAATAATTTTCTTTAATAAAATTCGTAACCCCTTTAAAATCTTCGCTTCCCCAAATTCTCATTGAAGTTTCAAAACCCTTCATTTTTGCAGGTTTCGATTCGCCGATTCCGCTGTAATCATAAGTGATAACGGTGAAACCATTTTCTGCAAAATATTTGGCAAAAGAGAAATAAACTTGCTGTTTAACTCCAGTTGCGGAATTGATGAGCAAGAGTTTTTCTTTCGAAATTTCTGGTTCGAAAACCTTTACTGAAATTGCGGAATCGTGTGAATTTTTTAGTAATAATTCTTTCATTTTAATAAAAATTCCACTTGTAAATAAGTGGAATTAGTTTTTAAAAATATAAATTTTAAAGGGAATAAAAAAGAAAAAACGATATGCTGCATATAGCAATCTAGCCTTCAATAATATCTTTCAGGAATGGAAGTCCACTTTGTGAGCCTCTATTTTTAGTTACTTTTAAAGAAACATCATTTCCAAATTTCACACAATCATCAACCGAATTTTCATGGCAAAGCGCTACTGCAAAACCTGCCGTGAAAGCATCGCCCATTCCCATTTTGTGCAAAACAGAATCGTGATCGTTTCGGTAATATTTCATTTCTGTACCGTCGAAATAAGTCGTAGAATTGGTATCATCACGCACAAATAATTTATCGGGATATTTTCTTAAAACCTGTTCTCTTGGTTCATCTCCAAAGATAATTGATAATTCATTGCTTTTGGCAA
Source organism: Kaistella sp. (assembly GCF_049588135.1). Taxonomy (GTDB): domain Bacteria; phylum Bacteroidota; class Bacteroidia; order Flavobacteriales; family Weeksellaceae; genus Kaistella. The sequence goes on from NZ_JBAVFG010000042.1 coordinate 6,437, forward strand.
CGATGAAAGATGCGTTTTCGATAACTTCAGCAGAAAGTTTCTTCGCTGGAGAAGCGTAAATTCCTAATTTCTTGTTATTCTTTTTTACCAATTTCGAAGTATATTCTACAACATCCATCGGGATTTCAAGCTGAATTAAAACCAAATCTGCAGTGGTAAAAAACTTTTCAGCTTCCTCTACATGTTTTGGTTGCAAGCAATAATTAGAAGCTGGAACTACAACTATTGAATTCTTTCCCTTTGCAGCAATAACATAAGCTGTTCCTGTGGGAGCTTCTTCAGTTTCTATAACGTAATCAATATTAACTCCTTCATCAACTAAATTTCTTAAAATCTGCTGACCAAAAGGATCCATTCCGACTGCACCAATGAAATAAACGCTCGCTCCCAATCTGGAAGTAGCGACCGCTTGATTAGCTCCTTTTCCACCAAAAAAACTTTCTGATTTCTCTGCCATCACCGTTTCATTTGGCAGCGGCAGATGTTCAGTATTTAAAACTAAATCGATAGAAGAACTGCCAATTACAATAACTTTTGGTTGTTCGGTAGTGATTTTCATGGTGTTGATAACTATGTTTCAAATGTACTTAAATATAGAATAAATAGGAAATATTAAATCTTAATTAAATCCTAATTAATTTCTATAAATTCCGAAACGACTTTTACGGGACTATTATTTTTATCAAATCCGATGTAAGTTGCGTAAAATCCTTCTCCATAACCCGTTTCAAAAGCGAACAGATTTCCCGATTTGGCATCGTTAGGCTTTAGAAAAGCGTATTGATTCACAGCACCTTCTTCTTGATAAAAATGTTCATGGAAAAATTCTTCATAAATTCCCATAAAATCGGCTCCTTTCCTTTTGAACAAATCTTGTTCTAAGAGATTAAGATTTTGCTGAGTTTCGAAATCCATGAAACAGCCCATTCCACTTTCTACAGGATAACCGTAAATTTCACCTTCTTCCAAATCAGAAAGATTCTGCCCTTCAGAAGTTGCGAGTTCCCACCTAGAAATTTCAGCATTACCAAAAACGATTTCTACATAAGCGATGCAATTACTTTCTATTTCTTTATGAACCAAAACAGTGAATTCGCCTTTCGGAAAACCCGTTGTAAAAGCTGGCATTTCACTGGTAATCAAAGGGTCACATGCCACAAGTTTCCCAGTAGTGAGGTTAATCTTTCCTGCCTCGAACGTTTCAATTAAAGTGTTTTCTACAAAATTCTTGTTGAAAAGTTTTTTGATATTTTCGATATGGTTCATGATAATGTTTTCAATTTTTCTTCGAGCAAGATTAATTTATCCTGAGCATCTTTTTTCTTTTTCAATTCATTATCAACTACTTGCTGTGGTGCTCCTGCCATGAATTTTTCGTTGGATAATTTTTTATCTACTGAATTCATAAAACCTTTTAAGTATTTGATTTCTTCTTCGGTTTTTGTTTTTTCTTCTCCTAAATCTAAGTTTTCACTTAAAGGAATTGAAACTTCAGTTCCTCCAATTAAGAAAGAGAACGTTGGTTTATCCGTTTTTTCAGCGAAATGAATTTGCTCAATATTCGCTAATTTTCTAACTAGATTTTCATTGTCAAATGAAGTTGCATTGGTGAAAACCTCAACACTTTCACGTGGTGAAATTCCTTTGCTCTGACGGTAATTACGAACGCCAGAAATCACTTCTTTAGAAACTTCAAATTGTTTAATCAACTCTTTATCGTAATCCTGAACTTTTCTTTGTTGGGCGATAACCAAAGCATTTTCGATTGTTCGCTCAGAAATATTCTGCCATAATTCTTCAGATAAAAATGGCATAAATGGATGCAATAACTTCATTAATTCCTCGAAATAACGAATTGTTTGATCATAAACTTCGATAGAAATTGGTTCTCCGAAATTTGGTTTAATGGCTTCTAAATACCAAGAACAGAAATCATCCCAAATCAATTTATACACTAAATGCAGCGCATCAGAAATTCTAAATTTCTCAAATTGGTCAGCAATTTCAGCGATGGTTTTATCCATTTGATTTCCGAACCAATTAATTGCTTGTTGGTCTGCATCATTTACTTTTATCGAATCGTCTTTTCTCCAACCTTGAATTAGTTTATTGGAGTTCCAGATTTTTGTGGCAAAATTTCTTCCCTGCAACATTAACTCTTCATCAAAAAGCAAATCGTTTCCGGCAGCCGAACTCAATAAAATTCCAACACGAACGCCATCTGCCCCATATTTCTCCATCAACTCAATTGGATCTGGAGAATTCCCAAGCGATTTCGACATTTTTCGTCTTTGCTTATCACGAACGATTCCGGTGAAATAAACATTTTTGAAAGGAACTTCTTTTCTATATTCAATTCCCGCCATGATCATTCTGGCAACCCAGAAGAAAATAATATCCGGACCGGTAACCAAATCAGAAGTTGGATAATAATAATTAATGTCTTTATTTTCTGGATCTAACATTCCATCAAAAACCGACATTGGCCACAACCATGAAGAAAACCAAGTATCGAGAGCATCTTCATCTTGTTTTAGGTTGCTGGTTGTTAGTTGTTGGTTGTTGGTTTTTTCTTTGGCTAAAACTAAAGCTTCTTCGATGGTTTCTGCAACTACGAAATCGTTTTCGCCTTCTCCATAATAGAATGCAGGAATTTGTTGTCCCCACCATAATTGTCGGGAAATATTCCAATCACGGATGTTTTCCATCCAGTGCTTATAAGTGTTTTTGAATTTTTCAGGGTGAAATTTCACCTCATCATTCATCACGACATCTAACGCAGGTTTTGCCAAATCTGCCATTTTCAAAAACCATTGAACAGAAACTTTCGGCTCAATTACTGCGCCTGTTCTTTCAGATGTTCCCACTTTATTTACGTAATCTTCTGCTTTTAAGAGAAGATATTTTTCTTGTAATTCTTTGGCAATCAGTTTTCTAACTTCAAATCTATTTTTTCCGGCGTAATGTAAACCGTGTTTATTCAAATTGGCATCATCATCCAAAGAATCAATCATTTGCAAATGATGACGTTTCCCGATTTCATAATCATTGGTATCATGTGCCGGTGTAATTTTTAACGCACCAGTTCCGAATTCAATATCCACATAATCGTCTTCAATTATGGGAATTACACGATTTACGATTGGAACAATTACGTTTTTCCCTTTTAAATGCGCATATCTTCCATCATTCGGATTGATACAAACTGCGGTATCGCCGAAGATTGTTTCAGGACGAGTTGTTGCAACGGAAAGAAATTCTTCCGTGCCTTCAATTCTATATTTTAAATAATAAAGTTTTCCATTTTGTTCTTTGAAAATAACTTCTTCATCGGAAATATTAGTTTTCGCTTCGGGATCCCAGTTCACCATTCGGTAACCTCTGTAAATCAAACCCTTATTATATAAATCGATAAAGGACTTCACTACTTGCTGTGAAAGTTTTGGTTCCATAGTGAAACGGGTGCGCTCCCAATCGCAAGAACACCCTAATTTTTTCAACTGTTCCAAAATCGTTCCTCCATATTTATCAGTCCAATCCCAAGCATGTTTCAGAAATTCTTCGCGGGAAATATCTGCTTTATTAATCCCTTCTTCTTTCAGTTTTGCTACCACTTTCGCTTCTGTGGCGATCGAAGCATGATCCGTTCCTGGAACCCAACACGCATTAAATCCCTGCATCCTAGCTCTACGAACCAAAATATCCTGAATCGTATTGTTCAGCATGTGACCCATGTGAAGAATCCCAGTCACATTTGGTGGTGGAATTACTATCGTATAAGGAGGTTTTTCGTTTGGTTCGGAATGAAAATAATTATGTTTTAGCCAGAAATCATACCATTTCTGTTCTGTTTCCTGTGGCGTATATTTCTCTGAAATCTGCATATATAAAATCTTTGGCTTAATAGTTGCAAAAATAGGGAAATAAAAAAAAATGACCTTACTATTAAAATAATTTTTAACTTTGTTTGCTAAATTCAATTAAATAATCAATTACAAAAAATTAAAAAAATGAAAAAAATCTTCGCTGGTCTATTTTTAGTCGGGACATTTGCACTTGCATCCGCAC
>NZ_JBAVFG010000043.1:0-21549 GCF_049588135.1 Kaistella sp.
TTGCAAAATTGCAGGATTAACGCAAAAAATGCTAGGTGGTGTAAAAGACAAAGATCAAGGAGGAAGAGGAAAGAAAATAGTGAAAGAATATGAAAAATGGGAATTGATAACTTCCCATATTTTCCGACGTTCGTTTGTGACTAACTTTATTGAAGTTTTGGGCAAAGAAAATATTAAAACCCGAACAGGACACAAAACCGATGATATGGTAAACCTTTACAACAAAACCGAAAAGATAGATAAGGCAATGAGAATAGCCGAGAAAATGGAAACTCATTTAAAAATAGTTTAATCCACGCACTAAAAACTTAAAATTTCACATTATGAAATACAACGACCTCGACCAACTGAAAGACCAACTAAACCACTTGCGACAAAATTACAGCGACAAAGTGGCAAAGGCATTTGATATAGAATACACCTATGAGAGTAACAAAATAGAGGGTAATACACTCACTTTGCAGGAAACCGCATTGGTCATTGAGAAAGGTTTAACGATTGGTGGAAAGTCTTTAAATGAGCATTTGGAAGCGATAAACCACCAACACGCAATAGAGTTTATAAAAGAAATTGCAAGTAAGAAAGAACCAATTTCCGAAAGGGATTTATTGCAAATACACACCCTTATTTTACAAGGGATCGACAACCAACACGCAGGAAAATACAGAAATGTACAGGTGCTAATTTCGGGAGCGAAACACATCCCACCACAACCGTTTTTAGTTCCGAAACAGATGGAAGATTTATTTATTTGGTATAACGATAACAAAGACCTTTTGCACCCGGTAGAACTTTCTGCCGAAATGCATGAAAGACTGGTAACGATACACCCATTTATTGACGGCAACGGACGAACTTCACGCCTATTGATGAATTTGATTTTATTACAAAACGGTTTCCCGATTGCCATTCTGAAAGGCGATACAGACAGCCGTTTGAAATATTACGGTGCATTGGAAACTGCCCAAACCGAAAACAATAAACAGCCGTTTTTAGACCTCATCACAGAGAATGTGAGGGAAACGATGGAACGGATTGTAAAAGTGTCTGGAAATTAAACATAAGTTGAAAAACGAAACAATCAGAAAATAGTCAACTAACTTTTAAAATGGAATTGATTAAAATTACCAAAGAAAACCTTAAGAAGAAACCAACATTTGAAGAGATTTCAAAAATAATTAAAAACTGTGAATCGGAAGTGGTTACGGAAGTTTTATTTGATAAGTTCAATAATGCGGAGATAAAACTCGGTTTCGATAGTGAAGATGAGTTATCTATCACAATAGAAGATAAATTTTCTATTTTTAATAAGAACGGCAAGATACTGAATCGACAAATAACATCATAAAAAATGGCGGAAGTTTGCAGAAGAAGAGTTTAAAAGACAGTTTTCCGGATAACGATCTCCATGGATATTCCGAAAAGAAACTTAAACTTTTTTCAAAGGAGGCGATTGCTTCCCGATTCTTTCCTTCCATGGTTAGTTTAATCCCGCTATGATGATCTTTTAGGAAAATTTTCTTTAAACCAAAAGACAAAACCAGATAGGTAAAAGCGCCAATGAGAACAGGTTCCTTTACTTTGAAAAATAACACCCCGCAAAAACAACTGCCATTAATAATAACCGTGGAATTAAAGCAATCCAGGCAATTGGCCTTTCCGTAGGAATGTTTTTCTGAGTCATAGAAAAATTTATTTCATTTTAAATCCGACTGGCGCAAGCAGTTTACCCTTTTCATACCTATTCAAATAAAGAACAACAGTATCTTTTTTCCCTTCATAACTAACAGCATATTTATCGAGTAGTCCACCTCCCATCGGACTGCTGTTGGACTTAAAAAAGCAGCAGCTTCCAATCCTATTGTAAGTTACCGATTCGCCATTCAGACCGGAAAGGGAATTCAAATATTTTCTTTCACTAATGGGTCCACCTTCTCCTCCTCCAACTTTAATGGGCTTTTTTTCACTAAAACCATAAGCTGAATCTGTGGATTGATTGGTTGAAGAATCAGAAAGGCTTGTTGAGGAACTGCAAGATGCAAGGAACACACAAGTAAATGTTGAAAGTAAAAAAATTTTCATCTTTAATGTTTATTTAGTGTAGTAATATAAAATTAAAGATATAAAAAGCACCTTACATTAGCGGTCTAAATTACAATTCTTATCTCTACAATTCATTAAAAAAACTCCCTCAACAAAAGTTAAGGGAATCTATATTTAAAAACTACAATTCTTACAATTGCGGTCCTGCTGCAACCAATTTCTTCCCTTCTTCGGTATCGCAATACTGCTCGAAGTTTTTAATATATCTTGCTGCTAAATCTCTTGCTTTAACTTCCCATTCAGAAGCACTTGCGTAAGTATCTCGCGGATCCAAAATTCCTTCTGAAACATTGGGTAAAGAAGTTGGGATTTCTAAATTCATTACCGGAATTGTTATTTTCTCTGCTGTATCAATTGATCCATCAATAATTGCATCGATGATTGCACGCGTATCTTTCAAAGAAATTCTTTTTCCTGTTCCATTCCAGCCGGTGTTTACCAAGTAAGCTTTTGCGCCGTGTTCTTTCATTTTCCCAATTAATGTTTTTGAATACATTGTTGGATGCAACGTTAAAAACGCTTCACCAAACGCTGGTGAGAAAGAAGGTTGTGGCTCGGTAATTCCTCTTTCGGTTCCTGCCAATTTTGAAGTATAACCGCAAAGGAAATGGTATTGCGCCTGATCGTCATTTAATAAAGAAACCGGAGGCAAAACTCCGAACGCATCGGCTGAAAGATAAACCACTTTTTTCGCATGCCCAGCTTTTGAAGGCAAAACGATTTTGCTGATATGATAAATTGGGTAAGAAACTCTAGTGTTCTCTGTAATTGAATTATCGGTATAATCTGCTACACCATCGTTTACCACAACGTTTTCTAACAAAGAATCTCTTCTGATCGCTTTGAAAATATCCGGTTCTTTTTCTTCAGAAAGGTCAATTACTTTTGCATAACAACCGCCTTCGAAATTGAAAACACCATTGTTATCCCAACCGTGCTCGTCATCGCCAATTAAATATCTTTTAGGATCCGCAGAAAGCGTGGTTTTCCCGGTTCCTGAAAGTCCGAAGAATAACGCAACATCGCCGTCTTCACCAACGTTTGCAGAACAGTGCATGGATGCCATTCCTTTCAATGGAAGATAATAGTTCATCATGGCGAACATTCCTTTTTTCATTTCGCCGCCGTACCAAGTTCCGCCGATGATTTGCATTTTTTGAGTCAAATTGAACATTACGAAATTCTCGGAATTTAATCCTTGTTCCTTCCAATTTGGGTTGGTTACTTTAGAACCATTAATTACGATAAAATCTGGCTCACCAAAATTTTCAAGTTCGTAACTTGAAGGGCGAATAAACATATTGGTAACGAAATGCGCTTGCCACGCCACTTCCATAATAAATCTTACTTTCAGTCGGGTATCAGGATTGGTTCCACAAAATAAATCGACAACATATAATTTTTTAGATGAAGACAATTGTTGAAGTACCAAATTTTTACAGCTATCGAAAACATCGGCTGTTGTTGGCAAATTCACTTTTCCGTCCCAGTGAATCGTATCTTTGCTCACCTCATCTTTCACAATGAATCTATCTTTTGGTGAACGACCTGTGAAAATTCCGGTTTTAACCGAAACCGCACCAGATTCTGTAAGTAAACCTTGCTCAAATCCTTGGTTATCGGGCGACATTTCCGCTTTGAAAAGTTCCTCATAACTTGGATTGTAAACTACTTCTTCGTAACCGGTAATTCCTAAATCATGTAATTGCTGAATGATTTTGCTATTCTTCATAACGACTTTTAATTTCAGATTTTTTTATTGAAAACAAATTTACTCATTAATGATAATTAATGATGTCTTAAAAATACTGATATTAGTCAGAATTTGCAAGAAAATTTAAATTGTGTAAATAATTGACTATCAATAAATTAAATCTTTGTAGCTGAAAATAGTTGGAAAACCCTTTCCCCGAAAATAGTCCTCAAAACCCGAAAATTTAGAAGTCATCACAAAATCACCTCCCCAAGCTCCAAGACTTTTCACAAAAGTAGGGCAGTTTTCGAAATATTTTTCTTTTACTGTTTCAATCTCCAGAAAATTACTTAATTTCTTTTCGTGAAGAGTCATTAATTCTGAAAAATCTTCTAAATTCTCTGCTTCTAAAACTCTTTGAGTAATTGTCGAAAATGCATTAATCAGTTCAGGAGATTTCTCTTTGGATCGATAAAGGTTAATACCTTCCCGGCTGTTTTGCTTTTGATTAAGATGAATAAAAATTAAATCTATTTTAAAGGAAGGATCAAAATCTATTTTTTGAATAATTCGTTCAGGTTGATTTTGATAAAGAATTGCAGACTGTTCTTGTGCCACAGCGATATCATAACCACTTCCACCCAAACAGGTTTCATTAAGTTCGAAAGCATCGATTGCAGCCCATTGTGATAAATTATTCATTAAAGTAGAACTGCTCCCCAACCCAAAATTTGCCGGAAATTGTAAATTCGTCGTTATTGAATAAGAAGAATTTCCATTTAATTGAAAAGCAGAAAGTTCTTTGACTTTCATTAAAACCTTTAAAATAAACTCGGCAGATTCAGGAATATTGGTCGTAAGAATGGTTCCACTACTACAATCAATGATTGCATTTAACCATGGTTTTCCTTGATGATGTGCTATCCAATGAACTAAAGATTTGCCATCGAAGCTTTCTGAAACAAAAAACTCTTGCCCCCATTTTGTTGGAAGAGCAAGAGCCAAGGCGCCATCGAGGACGACATATTCAGAAGTGAGCAATAATTTTCCATGGGAAAAAATCATACTCGTATTTTATTAAATTGCAGAAGAAACTTCTACGGTATTATTAATTTTTTTGATCAATCCTTGTAATGTTTTTCCGGGACCTACTTCTACAAAAGAAGTCGCTCCTTTCTGAATCATATTCTGTACAGACTGTGTCCATTTTACAGGACCGGTCAATTGTGCAATCAGATTAAGTTTAATCTCTTCCGGATCGGTAACTGCGGTAGTTGTGATGTTTTGATAAACCGGCATAGTCGGTTTGTAAAACTTGGTATTGTGAATTGCTTCAGCTAATTTTTCTTGTGCTGGCTGCATCAGCGGTGAGTGAAAAGCTCCGTTTACTGGAAGCATTAAGGCACGTTTCGCACCAGCTTCTTTCATGTTTTTACACGCCAATTCTACCGCTGTAGTTTCACCAGAAATTACCAATTGTCCAGGACAGTTGTAATTGGCAGGAACTACGATTCCGGGCGTTTCTTCACAGATTCTTTCTACGACATCATCAGCAAGCCCAAGGATTGCTGCCATCGAACTTGGGTTAGCATCACACGCTTCCTGCATTGCTTTTGCACGAGCCGCAACTAATTTCAAACCATCTTCGAAAGTTAAAACTCCATTAGCAACCAACGCCGAAAACTCACCTAAAGAATGCCCTGCAACCATTTCAGGTGCTACACCATTCAGCGCGGCTTTCAAAGCGGCAACAGAGTAAATAAATATAGCAGGTTGTGTAACTTCGGTTTTTTTCAAATCCTCTTCAGTACCATTGAACATGGTGGAAAGAATATCGAAACCTAAAATATGGTTGGCTGAATCCATCAAATCTTTGATGTCTTTACGGGATTCATATAATTCTTTTCCCATCCCGACATATTGTGAACCTTGTCCAGGAAATACAAGTGCTTTCATAAAGTTTTTTATAGATAAATTTGGCTTAAAAAATAATTTTTCATCACCCGTTATTTTTATTAGTTAGGAATCAAACGCACAACACGGTATCCTTTGTTGACGTATGCTCCAGTTTTTGTTTTTTCAAATTCGAATTTCGTTGCCAACTGTGTTTGTACTTTATTCATTTGCTTGAAAATTTCTCCTTTTTTATTTTCACGGCTCAACATATCATTGACTACATCGAAACCGATAACCGCGTATTTTGAAGGTGTTTTGCAATATTTCTTTTTGTATGCTTCCAGAATTTCTTTTTCGAAACTGCCATCAGCATCTATTTTTCGATCCATTAAATACACCAAATTACTTTGGCTTAATTCATCTACTTTTTTCTCAAAAATAGGTGAATAATACATGCTGAAAGATTTCAACCCATCCACTTCTTTGGAGAGTGCAATCATTCTATTGGCAAATGCGTCGCCAGCTTCGTCACTTTTATCTGCTAAAATTGCAATAACAGGTGCGGGTTTACCTGTCATCATATTTTGATCGGGCTGAATATCCGTGGCTGATTTTACCACAATAATATTTGGATTTTTCAGATTCTTTTTCAGATTGGTTTCCAAATACTTTGCATAAGTTTGATCTGCGTCTGCAACGATATAAATTTTCTGATCAGAGAACGCTTCTTTTACTTCTTTTACAATACGATCTGCATAAATTAAATCATTGGTTTCAATAATGATTAAATTTTGATGGCTTAACAAATCATCAGAATTAGCAAAAGGTGCTACCACAGGTATCTTACTGCTTTTTACATAATCCAAAACCTCTAAAACACTGGATTTAAAAAACGGCCCAATAATTAAGTCGGTATTGTCTTTATTGATCTGGATTAAAGAGTTCTTAAAACTTTTCTCATTTCCGGCATCAATTACTTTAACATCAAGATTTTTACCGCTTTTTGCATTTCGCTCAATGGCTAATTTCGCACCAGCAAGAAAATCAAGAGATAAGGTTCTGTATTTAGAATCATTGCTATCAAACCCAAAAGGAAGCATAATGACAACATTCAGTGCCCCATCAGATTTTTTCACATACGCGGAGTCTAGTTTTTTAATTTTCAAAACCATTCCTGATTTCAAACCTTGCCCAAGATTTGGATTCAAAGACAACAAATCATCTAAGGTAATTCCAAATTTATTTAAAATACCAAATACGGTATCGCCTGTCTGAACGGTATAAGTTACATAATCATCTGCAACTGATGTTGTAGAATATGTTGGCGTGGAATCACTTTGCGAAACAGCCTTTGTCTGCACTTCTGATTTCGCTGGCTCTGAAGAACCAATTCCTTTTACCTGAATAACATCACCAGGTCGCAAGCCTTTTTCTTCCAAACCAGGATTCAGAGCAAATAGTTCTTTCTGATTAAGATTAAATTTACGAGACAATTTAAAATAATTGTCTTTTGGCTGAATGGTATAAGAATTTTCGTCGGTTGTCTCGGTTGTAGTAGCTGCAACAGACTTGGTAGGTTCTGGTTGTGAAACCGTTTTTGCAGGTTCAGAAACGGTAACAACTTCCTGTTGACCATCGCCAAATTTTTGAATATTTGCTAAAGGTAAAGTTACTTCGTCGCCAATTTTCATGTGAGAATCCAAGTTAGGATTCAGTGTTCTTAACTCGGTTTCAGAAATCTGATATTGCTTGGTAATTCCGTAGATGGTTTGTTTCGGCTTCAGAATAATTTTCCCTAATTTACCTACAGGAGACGCAACTTTTGTTGGTGTAGAAACATTTGTATTAGCGGATTTGTTAATCAGCAGCACCTCTCCAATTACAATTTTACCATCTTTTGAATTAGGATTTAATTTCGCCAAATCATCAACGGTCAAGCCGTATCTTTTCGCTATATTATAAGGAGTATCTCCCGTTGCCACGGTATGGGTTTTCTGGGCAGATAATCCCGAGATCGTTGCTAAACCAGCTAAAATAAAAAACTTTTTGATCATCTTTTCGATAAATATTTACAAAAATACTGCTTTAAAATTAAATCGTAAAAATTACTAACTCAGAGTTTTCAACCTCCAACTCCTCATAACAATTATAAAGCCACTCCTTTCCGAAATCAGAATAAAAAACGGAAAAATTATAAGTTCTTTCCTGCCAAGTATTTCCTGGGTGAATCTTCAGAAATACGTTTTCTAAGCGCTCCAGTTTTTCACTTTGTTTAATTTTTTCGGCACGCAGCAATCTTTTTTTCATGCGTTGAAAAGATTTTAATTGACGGGTTTCCTCAGCTTCAACTAAGCTCGCAAACGTCTTCTCCGTTAATTCTGCCTTTACTTTTAAATTATTGAATTGAGCTTTTAATTGCGCTTCTTGTTGATTTAATAATGGTAGAATTTCATTTTCTTTTAACAAAAAACGATTTGTGACGACCGCAAAATTTTTGAAAAAATCATTAATTTCTAAACCTAAAGTTTTAGTTTTAGATGCGGTCTTTTCAGAAATCATCAACATCGAATTTCTTGGAATCAAGATTGGGAAAGGAAGATTGAGTTTTTCAAAATAATATGTAAGCTCCAGCCAATACATAATTTCGGCATTACCACCAATGTAGGCGATATTTGGTAAAATCGTTTCCTGATAAATCGGACGCATTAAAGCATTCGGGCTAAATCGTTCTGGGTGATTTTCTAATTCTGCTAAAATCTCTTCTTCGGTAAAAAATCGATCCTTATCAACAATCACAAATTGATTATCTTCAAAAGCGATTCGATCACGTGTTTCTGAAAGATAAAACAGATTAATCTCGCGAGGATTTACCTGAACTTTTCCGTATTTCTCGGTCAAAAAATCAATGGTTTCCTGCGTCGTTTTATATAAATCTTGATGGAGTAATTCGGACTTAAAAACAGACTTCATTTCCGTTTTCAATTTTGCTTCATCACCATCGATAACCAATAAACCGTAATCTGCAAAAAGCTCATGCACGATAATTCTCGTCGCTTGAGATAGGGTATTTCCTTTTTTATAAGCACGCTTTAACAATAAAATCAGCTCCGTTCCGAAAACCGAATCTTTAAACTCTTCTTCAAACTGAGTAATGAAAAAATCATCTTCCACTTCAATTCTACCGACTGCTCCACCCGATTTTGCTTTGGTTTCGTAATAATGAGTTTCTGTTTTGAAATGATTGATTTCTTCAAAATCGTGATCTTCAGAAGCCAACCAAAATAGTGGAACAAAATAATTAGTCTGGAATTTCTCATTTAAAAACTCTGCCAATTTTATAGTCTGCAAAATTTTATAAATAAAGAAAACGGGTCCTGTAAAAAGGTTTAATTGATGCCCAGTCGTCACCGTAAAAGTGTTTTCTAATTCTAAATGCTCCAGATTTGATTGTTGCTTTTCTGACCGTTGAAAATCTGAATATTGATTTTGTAAAACTTCACAAAGCACTTTTCTTTTGTCTAAAGAAAAAGATTTTTCTTTTTGTAGAAACTGCGTTTCAATATTTTCTAAGTTAAAAAATTGAGATTCGAAACCCTGAATTTTTTGAGTCAGAAAATCTTTGATGAGCAAAGGAATGCTCTCAATTTCTAAAAAAGGAATGTTGGTTAGTTTTTTCAATTTTCAATTTATAAAATGGTATTCTATATTTTTTATAAGCCGAGAATTTTCTTTCCCCAGCCCTAAAGGGTGAAAAATTCTCTAAAGCAGTTTTCACCAACAAGATTTGGTTATTTCTTAGCCTTTCCCACAATATTTTTTCTGCTTCTGTTTCATTATCCGCATTTCTTTTGCTTTCAAAAAAGAACTTGCTGGTACACCTTTCCACATTCCTTCGTCATAATTTGGGGTAAGCTTCTTCATGGATTTATTTGTTTTTTTTTATTACAATTTCATCTCTATAAGTAAAATTTAACTAAAAAGATACCATACAATCCCCAAGTTCAACCGGAAATCATATAAAGGATAATAAGGTGCCGTGAAGGATTTATTCTTCATCAAGGTCGTATTAAAATGTTGGGCTTCGATAAAGAAAAACATTTTTTTCACTTTCATATTAAAATAAATATCGGCAATTGGCTGTCCGCCGATCGAATAAGAATTTTCATTGGGTAAAATAAATTCATTCAGCACCGGGAAAAATTCGCGAGAGGCAAACTTGGAAAAGTAATAGACTTTAATTCCGGCTTGGATTTCTGCTGCATTTTTAAAAGCTTTGGTTTGATAAAAAAGATTGGCTCTTCCTACGAATGCAGGCATCGGCAAAAGATCTTTATTACTGATTGCACTTTGGAAAAGCACTTTCGGATTCAGATGAAATTTTTCATAAGTAAAAGTAGCTTCACCACCAATCTGGGAAACATTCACCGAAGAAGAACTCTGTTGTGGAAGTGCTTCCGAATCTAAATAAGTATAATTATCTATTCTGAAATAATTGGCAAAAATGCTGCTTTTGAACCATTTTAAATTCACGTCACCACCAATTTCGGTAATGCTCTGGTTTTTCGTATTTGCGAAATAATAATTAAAACTTTTGTAAACCGACGGATTAATCAATAAATTAAAACTCGGTGCTGCCGATTGGAAATTCACTTTTGCATTGACGAAATAATCGGGAATAGGTTCAAATCGAACTAAATTTTGGGAACGAATAAAACTCCCGAATTCTTTTCCACTCGAAAATTCTAAGTTTGAATTGAGTTCTACTTTATCCCAAAGTTTAACCAAAAGATTCCCAACGGCTCCAATTCTGTTTTCAGAAAGCTCCTGCGGAAAATTCAAAGACTTTGGAAAAGGAGTTCCGACTCCTAGCTTGATTAATTGATGGCGAACTCCCGCATCTAACTTAAAGTTTTCTTGATCAAAAAGAACGCTTACGGTATTGCTTAAATTTTTGGAATATTTTTTTGAAGAAGTTGGATAATCGTATAATTCTAAAGGATTGGTAAAATAATACCGCTCTGCCGAAGATTGGTTATAGTAATATTTATTCGTTTGATTGAAAATGGTATGTCGGATTTTGAACGGAAATCTTTCAGAATTAAAAGGTTTAAATTCGTGAGAGAAATAATAGCGTCTGTAGGCAAATTGGGAATTAGAGTTATTCAGATTGACCTGTAAATTCTCGCGATTGTTAAAGTCTGAATTTCCATTGAGAAATAAATCTAAATCTGCGATTCCACCGTTTTCCTGGTTGTTGATATTCTGATGTATAAAATGGGCAAACGCTTCGTATTTACCATTTTTTGAAAGATAATGACCTGAAAATAACACTTCATTATTAGAAGCCAAAGAGTTGAGATAATTCCCCAGTGAACGCAGTCCGGTATATTCTATGGCGAAGTTAAATTCTTTGCCAATATTTTGGGTGTAAGTTGATTGAAGATTTGCGCCATTTCGCACCGAATTGTGGTAAACAAAAGTGGTGGTTGGTGTTTTCACGTCGTAGTAATTGATATCCTTAATTCCTTTAATAAAATAAGATTTATTGGTCGGAAGTAGTGATAAATTTTGCTCTGCATTTACTTCAAACACCAAAGGATTAAAACCAGAACCTACATTGGCAAATTGAATTTTCCCGAAATTATCACGGTTGTTGTATTGAGAATATATAAAAGTTTTGTTGTGCGTAAAAACAGTATCAAAGATTTTCTTCTCCGAAAACTGGGTTCTGTAGGTATAATCGTAAATGGTTGGTTTAAAGATTTTCAGCGAGTCTTTGTGACCAGAATCCACAACTAAAGTATCGCTAGGTTTTACACGATCTGAGCCTGCTTTATTGACAATCTGTGCATTAAAATTACAGCTAAAAAGGAATATGCCGAAAAGGATGAATCTCATTCTATTTGTTTGGTGTACAAATGTAAGAAATATGGGGAAATAAAAAAGGACTGTAATTTTGATTACAGTCCTTTGATTTACAATGATAAATAAATTACCATTCTGGATATTGTTTCATATTTGAATTGATATTAATTTCAGCATAAGGTATAGGAATAACAAATAACCTATTATCCGCTGAGACATTACAATTATCGGTACAATTGGAATCTTTTACAATTGGCATAGCATTTCTCTTTAAATCGAAATATCTAAAACCTTCAGCAAAAAACTCTTTTCTTCTTTCATTAAGTATCTCATTAATTGTAATAGTTGCAACTGGTGCAGCACCTCTAGCACTTTTAAACGCATTTAAGTAAGTCAATGCAGGCGCTGTGCTACCCATTTTAAACATTGCTTCAATCCTGTTTAAATATGCTTCAGAAAATCTCATCAATCTGATATTACTTGCATAATTACCTTCATCAGTGGTAAAACGAACCCATTTTTTAGTGTAAAATCCTCTAGGAGTATCCAAACCCGAACCCGTAGGGGTTTGATTAGCACCCGAAGTTACAAACAAAGATTTTCTCCAATCAGCTGCTTCAAAAGTATCCACAAATGTCTGTCTGTATAGCAGACTTTTATGTGATCCTGTATTAGAATAAAACGTAGCTGGATGAGCGTTTCCACCTACATTAAACAAAGAAGTCTGTTCAATTTCAAAAATTGTTTCAGGTTGATCATCCATCACTGCAGAACTTGTACCTCCAAAGTAATTTTGATAATCAGCTTTTGAATCAATCGGAGCAAAATTTGATGGGGAACTATTTATTACCTCGTTTGAATAATCAACTGATTTTTGGTAATCCCCTGCTGCTCCTCTCGTTAAATAAACACGAGACAATAACATCTTTGCTGCTGTAGGAGTCAAAACTGATTTACGTTTTGGTTCTACCTCACTGCCCAATTGACTAATTGCACTTTGAAGATCAGAGATGATGTAATCATAAACTTCACCTACGCTAGCTCTTGCAAGTTTATCGTTTGGATAATAAACTTCAGGCTGAATTGGCACCCCATATTCTTGATTTACTCCAGTCTTAGGATCAGGAGAGTAAAAACTTACCAAATAAAAATAAGATAATGCTCTCGCAATCTTAGCTTCAGCTTTATAATCTAAAACCGTTTTTGATGATGGAAGCTTTTTATCGGAAATTACAATATTAGCCTGTTGAATCACATCATAAAATGAGTCCATCATTCCAAAATCAGAAATCTCCGGGCTGTATGTCATTCTGGACGTATTAAGAAAATATCCGTCATTAGCATTACTTACAAAAGTATTATCTGATATTAAATCCCCGAAAATAGAGACCGCTGCTCCAAATCCAGATGACGAGGACATATTGGTATACACTCCTGCCAAAACTAACTTCATATCTTGCTCGCTGTTAATCGCTTCTTCATAAGGAGTCCCAATTTCAGGCAAAAGCCTTAAATTATCTTCTTTACAAGAGGACATAAATAATAATGTTCCTATTGAAAATATATATATAAATTTCTTATTCATTGTTTTATTTTTTAAAAATCTATAGTTGTACCGAACGAAATGGTCTTAAGAACAGGAGTAGTATAGTCGAATAAACCTTTAGCCTCCCATCCCTGATAACTGTAAGACGAGTTTGATTCTGGATCAAAATTCAACGTCTTGTCAAACGCATACATCAAAAGATTAGTTCCTTTTACATAGAATGTAAGATTGGTAACTCCAACTGATTCTCTTAATAAATTACCTAAAGAATAAGAGAGCCTAGCTTCTTTCAATCTGATATGATCACCTTTATGCATCCAAAGAGTTGATGGCAAACCTCCTTGTGTTGCATTACCCGCAACCTGCATTGGATAAGTTGCATTAGGATTCTCAGGAGTCCAGCTATTATATAACGCATCTGTTATCTGATTAACATTTGTTGCAGATCCCATATTCATCATGTAATTTTGATAAACGTTATGCACCGCATAATCAAACTGTCCTGTGAAAAATAAACTCAGACTAAATCCTTTGTACATAAAATCAGATTTAAAGCCCGCAGTATATGTTGGAAATGGCGACTTACCTTGCCATGCACGTTTTGCTTTCGTTCTATCTGCTGTTGTTGCAGTTCGTGTCTCATCAGTATAGAATAAACCAGTACCTAGAGGAACATCCGTATTTTGTCCATTATTCACACCGGCCCATTCAAAAGTGTAATACTCTCCTAATAACTGACCCGCATACAATGCTCTCATATTATTACCAGACTTTAATAAGGGGGAATCATAATAGTTTAACTTATCAACGATATTTTTGTTATAAGCAAAATTACCATCAACATTCCATTTAAAGTCACCGGTCAGAATTCTTGCTGATAAAACCGTTTCGACACCTTTATTTGAAATGTCTGCAATATTTGCCAAGAAGCTATTAGGACCTCCATTAGCATAAGAAACCGGAGACTGGAATATCGCATCAACAGTTTTCTTATTGTAAACATCTACAGATCCTGAAAATCTTCGGTTAAAAAAATCGAAATCTAGACCAATATTAAATTGTTTGGCAACTTCCCATCTCAAATCTGGATTTCCCGCAGATACAATAACTGAACTACTTTGATCTGCATAACTAGCAGGTCCCATAACAGAGTATTGGTTATATTGCAAACCCCAAGCATCTGCGTACGGAATATTTCCAATTTCACCATAACTACCTCGTAAAATTAGATTTGAAACAGAAGATGGAAGGAAACCTTCATTGGAGATATTCCATGATGCAGCAGCGGACCAGAACACACCACTTTTCTCATTATCACCTAATGTTGAGTTAGCATCTCTTCTCAACTGGCCCGACACGGTATATTTCTTATCTAATGTATAGTTTACTCTAGAGAAATAAGAAATCTGCAACCACTTATAGAACGAATCTCCAACACTCGCAAATTCCGCATTTCCATAAGAAAGATAAGGCTTAGGCGTATCGAATCCACGAACATATGCATCTAATCCTTTACGTGTGTGCTCCTGATATTCCATCCCTACATATGCCTGAACATCGTGTCTTTTATTAAATATATTTCTATAGCTTAATGAATTACTCCAGTTCCAATCAAATACACGTGTATTAGATTTTTGTAATTGGCCTTGAGGGTCAACGAATGTACCATCACCAACTCCAGGTCTATCCCATTGCATTTCATCTAAAGTCTGATATTGAGCTCCGAACAATGAATAAAAATACCAATTTTTTACAAATTCATAATCTACTGATGTTGAAGCAATCCAGGTTTGAATTTGTCCTGCGATATAATTTGAAGTTCTAACTGCCACAGGATTGTAGAAATCTGACACTCCACCTAAACCAGTCATATTAAAACTACCATCACTATTATAAATAGGATAAATTGGGGCAATTCTCAAAGCACTAAACCATGGATTTGAGGAATATCCTGAATCTAAAAATGAGTTCCTGTTTACTGAAGTAAAATTCCCATCAAATCCGATTTTAACTTTGTCTGTTCTATGATTTATTGCACCATTAAAACTATATCTATCAAAATTACTATTGATAATTAATGGCTTATTTTCGTAATAACTTGCACCAAGCCTAAAGGAAGTATTCTCTCCACCTCCTGCTGCAGAAATATTGTAGGTATTAACAAAAGATGAATTTCTTCTGATCGCATCTCTCCAATTCGAATCAGTCACCCCATCGTATTCTGCATCAGTCGCAAAAGTTTCTACTGCTTCGTCGACAGATGTATAGCCGGATGGATTCGAATTATAAGTAGCTAGCCCTCCCCATTGTAAATATTCTTTCGCATTCAACCACTTTTGCTTATCAAAAGCAACATTCTGGAATCCCATATCGGATGAAAAATTATAAGTCGTTTTTTGATTATACTTCCCTTTTTTGGTTGTAATTACAATAACTCCATTAGCTCCTCTTGATCCATATATAGCTGTTGCAGAAGCATCTTTTAATACCGATATACTTTCAATAGAATTAGGATCGATACTGGCAAGCGGATTCCAAGATGCCATAATACTAGCATTATCAGACCCCTTTCCAACTACAACACCATCTATAACATATAGAGGATTTGGAGTACCTATTAAAGACCCAACACCTCTGATTGTTATTAAGTTAGCCGCACCAGGATCTCCACCGTTGGAAGAAAATGTCAAACCAGCTACTCTTCCATTCAAAACTTCATCGATTGAAGAAAATGCGGTTGATTCGAAATTTGCCTTTGAAACAATGTTATAGGCTCCAACTTTTTGGGCAGGATCAATTTTAATACCTCCCACTAATACTACTTCTTGAATATCAGAAGTTTTGGTAGCGGTATCCTTTTTTGCTTTCTGAGCCGTTAGCGAATGTCCTACGAAGAACAATACGCCAACAGTTAAAACTCGTAATTTTACATTCATATTAACATTATTTATATTTTATCAATTTACTTCGCATTGCTAAATGAAGCTAACGCTAAGGCAGGTGTAGCTCCTGTAGCAGCATTTCCATTTAGAACCAAAGTGTAAATTCCAGTAGATAAAAAATTAGTAGTTCCTAAAGATTTCAAGGTTGTAGTGGTACCTGTTTTCACAACATTTACTGCGGTACGACTTTTCACAGTAACAAATTCAGAAACAGAATTAGGCGCCACATTAGAAATAACAACTTGTCCACCCACAATCACATCAATATTACTTCCTAAATTTGAACTTAGGTTAGCAATTCTAATTTTTGCCTTATCGTAATCTGGGGCTGCTACATCATCATTGGCTTTTATAAAAGTTAATGACGATGGGTTAGTTATAGAGTTCACAAGAAAATACGTTACATTCTTGTTTAGTTCATAAGTATCATTAATAGACAATACATTATTCTCGACTCCTTCGTTGGTAGAAGTACTTACGTTAATCGTCCCAGAAGTATTTTTTACTCTAAAATAACTGGTTTGAGTATTGTATAATGATTGCTCAATTATTCTATTCTCATTAAAATAAATGGCTAACGGCAATCCTAAATTAGCCGAATTTATAATTTTGAAATCTCCACCTTGTGGAAATTGTTCATCTGCTTCATAATCTCTGCTACAGCCTACTGTAATATTTGCGAAGATTAATCCTAAAAAAAATATACCTAATAATTTTCTCATTATTCTATTTTAAAATATTAATATCCTGGATTTTGAACCATTTTATGGTTTACAGTCATTTCTACAAGAGGAATAGGCAAACATTGTTCTTTATCATTAATTGAAACCTGACGATGGCTTCCTAAATAATTGGCACCTTTGGTCCATCCTTGATCGTTTCTTTTTAAATCCATAAATCGATGACCTTCAAAAGCAAATTCGATTCTTCTTTGTTTTAATATATCATCTAAAATTGCGGTACCAGTACTGGTAGAATTGTATGATGGATCACGATTCGTTTTAATCCACGAATTTAATAGATCTCGTGCTTGTGTTGGATTTTGATAATAAGTAGCCTCAATAATGTTAAAATCAATTTCTGCTTTTCTTATAAGAACAATGTCGTATACAAAATTACTTCCAAATTTCTTTGCAATGAAAGGTTTCGGATCATCATAAATGTCATCTGCGGCCAATGTATAGATGCTTCTTCTTCCATCTGAAGAAGGAATACCTTCGTAAAATTCACTGGTTGCATAAAACTGACGATATGACCCTGTAGTTCCCCAATAAGAAAACAAACTATTGATCCCAAGAGATGAACTTGCGTCAAAAAGCAATTGAAAAATTGAAGATTTATTAGCATTATCTATAATCGTAAAAGGGTTTGTCCTTGGCGTTTCTTCAAAATCACCAGTTAAAAGAGTATTTGCTACATTTCCGTACATAATCGCTTTAGCCCACTCCCTTTTGTATAATTGCACCCTTGACATAAGAACGTATGCAGAAAGCAGATTCATTCTTTTCGCTTTTGCTTCAATTGGTGTATGTATAAATTCTGGATTGTCTTCATTTTCGGCAGTCATGTGATCAATTGCAAATAATAAGTCCTCTTCAATAGCATCATAGGTCTCTTGAACGGTTGATCTGGGATAAGTAGTTGTAATATCGGTTGCAACATAATTATTATTAATAACCAATCCTAATTGCTGGTTTGCTCCGCCATAGCGTTCACAAAAATAATTCGCTAATTGCAGTCTTGCGTAGGCTCTCATAATTTTGGCTTCAGCGAACAGATTAGTTACCCCTTCATCTGTTTTAAATTTACCATCAAAAGACAGCACCCAATTTGCCTTTATAACAACATCATTAAAAGCATTCCAAAACCTTGTAATTTTACCAGAATTAGGGGTGTAATTCATATTGTAAATTTCAGAATATTGGCCGTTATTACTATTTGATAGAAGCCCATTATCGGTAATTAATTCACTAAAATTAATCAAGTCATTAATTTGCTCTCCTTGCAAAGCAGCATATAGCCCTACAACCCCTTTATTAAGATCATCGGAATTTCGAATAGCGAGTTCTATTGGCAGTTGGGTAGTTGGCATTTCATCAATAAAATCATCTTTACATGAAGTGACCGATAAAATTACTAAGGATATATAAAATATTTTTTTCATTACGTAAAAATTTAGAAATTAACTTTAAAGCCCATTAAAAATGTTCTCATAATTGGAGCTGTAACATTATAAAGTCCAGCTCCATAAACTGGTGAAGAAAATGAATTAGAACTAGATTCCGGGTCAAAATAAAGTGACTTATCAAAAGCCCATGTATATAAGTTTTGTCCTTGAAAATAAATATAAATACTATCCAAACCATTGATATTTAAAAGTTCTTTCGAAAAAGTGTACCCTAATTCTACATTTTTTAATCGGATGTGGTCAGCGTCATATAGATATCTAGTAGAGTCTTCTCTTCCTTGTGGGTTATTATAAACATACTTTGGATTTGAAGCGTTCGGGTTTTCTGGAGTCCAAGAATCATAGAGTTCAGATTGATACTGATTAATATTTGGCCTCATCCCACTATTATTTTGGGAAAATGCTGCTAAATCATATACCGAATAATCACCCATATAGCTAAACAATGTACTTAATTTTAAACCTTTATATTTAAAGGTATTCGTAAGTCCGGCAGTTCTTGTAGGAAATGAATTTTTTCCGGTAAATTGTGGCTTGGCTAGCGTAAGATCTGCGGTTGCCACTGTGCGAGATGCATCGGTATACCATAACTGATTTCCATTCGAAGGATCTACTCCTGCATACAACAACATACGCCATTCGGAAGGATTATGTCCTACAGAGAACATTTTTGTGTTCCCATCTCCTCCAGCTTCAGAGTAAGGCATATCCCCAGTTGGCATTGCTAAAATCTCAGATTGAATATTCGTAAAGTTGGTCATTACATCCCATTGGAAATTTGCTGTTTTAACGGGTGAGAAATTCAAGTTAACTTCCCATCCTTTATTTTCCATAGTACCCGTATTGGTATTTACCGAGTTCCCTCCTGCATCTCCAGTATTTCCTATGGTAGTTGCAGCGAAATAAGCTCCAATAATCAAGTTTTCACCTGTCTTAGTAAAGTAATCGACACTACCGCCAATTTTATTATTAAATAAACCAAAATCTACTCCTAAATTCAACTGCTTTTGACCTTCCCATCTTAAAGCAGGGTCAACAGAAATAGGCTGCAATCCAATAACAGCGTTATAAGAAGTTGGATTTACGTAGGGAATTCCATTATAATAATTATCAGGTAACCGCCCTTGTATCCCATAACTACCTCTCAATTTTAATTCGTTAATTTTGGCAGTGTTGATGATAAAGTTCTCTTTGTCAAGATTCCATGCTGCACCAACTGACCAAAAATCACCCCACTTTTTACCAGGTCCAAACTGTGAAGAACCATCTTTTCTATAAGTTGCATTTAGTGAATATTTTTGATCGAAAATATAATTAAGACTAGTAAAATATCCTACCAAAGCCGCTGCATCTTTATATTGGAAAGACCTTGAGTAACCATTTTGCTGAAACATAGACGACATTGCTATATTTGTATATCCAAGCGAAGAAAGATAGGCATCATAACCGGTAGCAAAAAGATAGGTGTATTCCCTTTCGGTTTTGTTGGATTCCATTCCTAAATCTACTCTTACAATATGCCTATCTGCGAAAGTTTGAGAATACCCTAAAACATTTGTAAATGTCCAGTTAGTCATAAGCCATTGCACACTAGCTGATCTTCCAAATAGCATTTCGGTTTCCCCTGCGCTATTAATTGCAGGAATACCTGTCGCACCATCACCAAACTCTGGGTTACTAAAAGAATAATCTTTTGAATTTAATAGATATCCAGTGACTTTTGAATTGAAATTAAAATTTTTCGAGATCTTATAATTGCCTTCCAGATATCCTGTGATTCTACCCTGTATATTTCTATCAAAATCTAAATTCTGAATTGCTACTGAATTAAATGTACTATTAGCATCATAATACACTAAACTCCCGTTATAACTTCCATCAGCATTATAAATAGCCTGAGTAGGTGAAGTTTGGAAAGCACCTTTAATAGGGTTTGCGACATAGTTATTGTCTATTGGTCCTTCGGTTACCACTCTACCTCCTGTAAACCCAGCTTTAAAGTCAACATTATCAGTTAATTTATAGGTTGCATTTATTGTAGCTGTTAACCTTTTCATAGCAGCGTTTTTAGCAATACCTTGAAAATCATCATAAGACAGTGAGGAAAATACTGTAGAAACTTCATTCCCCGCAGTTACTTGAAAATTATAGGTTTGCGTAACTGGATTCTTACGGGTAACTGCATTTTTCCAATTGGTATTGGTAACACCATCCCATCGTAATTCCTCTGCAGCTCTCTTTTTCCCAAGATCCAAAGTACCTACCAAACCAGCATTAAAAAGTCCTAATGCATATAAATCAATATGTTGTTGTGCGTCCAGTAATTTCAATTTATTGAAAGCCTCATCACCAAATCCTGTAGAAGAATTATAATTAAATCTGGCTTTACCCTTCTTTCCACTTTTAGTTTTAATCAAAATAACTCCGTTGGCTCCTCTGGAACCATAGATTGCGGTAGCTGCAGCATCCTTCAACACCACGATCTCTTCAACATCATTTGAGTTAATTCCATTAAGTGCATTCGTAGTAGCCACAACAGATGACACGTCTCCTGTAAATTGAGGAATACCATCTACTATCACCAATGGCGTTGTATCTTGAGTTAAAGATCCTAAACCACGAATAACAATATTAACATTTGCTCCAGGTTGCCCGCTTGTCATATTGGTTGAAACCCCTGCTACACTACCTGTTAATGCATTATCTACTGTTGTAAAATGTGAGTTTTCTAATTTTTCCTTACCTACAACGGCATAGTTGCCAACTTTTTCTGCGGCAGTCTCCTTCCTTCCATACCCTACCAAAATCACTTCTTGAATATCCTTGGTCTTTGTAGCAGTATCTTTTTTTGCTTTTTGAGCCGTTAGCGAATGTCCTACGAAGAACAATACACCAACAGTTAAAACTCGTAATTTTACATTCATATTAACATTATTTAATATTTTAATGCCGCAAATATGTTAATAATTTTTAACAAATGCAAGTTTTATTCAAAAATTAGCAAATTTCATTTTGATTCCTTAACGAAAACATCACAAAACAAGGATATCATTCACAAAGCAGCAACTCAAATTCTATTAAGATTTGTTAAAAATATGCATTAATAACTTATTTCTGCAACAAAAAAACCACGCTACAAAAGCGTAGTCTATTTTTAAACAGTAATTCTACTGATTAAGTAATCCGATCATTTGGGTCATATCGTCTTCTTTAGAGAAACTCAGTTTATTGGTTTTAAGAAATTTTTCAAATTGTGGTTGATCTATAGAAAAAATTATCAGTGAATTAATTTGATAATTACTGAGTCAATGGGGGG
>NZ_JBAVFG010000044.1:0-10312 GCF_049588135.1 Kaistella sp.
GATTATGTGAACGAAAAAAAATATTGGGAAGAAGGTTCGCCATGGAAAATCGAAGACGGAAAAACCACTTCTAAAATCGTGAAACAAGGCTATGAATCGGAGATTGCAAAGTTTAAACCCGAAAGTCCGGAAGGAATTGATTTAACAGAAGAAATTTTAAAAGCACCAAAAGCCATTCTTATTTTTTCTTATCAGCCAGGAAATATAGATCCAGAACTTTTAGCAAAAACGGAAGCAAAAATAAAAGCCGAAAAAGGCGCATTTATTTTGGGAGTTTCTACCAGTCCAAATACTTTTAAAACCATCAACAATGCAATGATGGACGGCACTGCGATTAAAACAATTGCGAGAAGTAATCCGTTTGTTTTAATTTTAGAAAATGGAAAAATTGTAAATAAAAAGCCTGCAAAAGACTTTTTGAAAGACTGAAACGTTAAATTTTGAACATTAAACTTTGAATTAAAAATATGCAAAAATCAAATAAATCAATCGCAGGTTATCATCTTTTAATGATACTCTCTTCTGTTGATGGGGAATTCGCACCAGAAGAAGGATTAAAAGTTCAGGAATATTTAACCGAAGAATTTCCCTTTAAAATGAATTTGGATAATGAACTGGAAGTTATCGCAACATTACAACCCGAAGAATGGAGAGATCATTTTGAATTCCATGCAAGATGTTTCCACGATGATTCTACCGAAAAAGAAAGAATAGCTTTCGCAAAATTCGCCAAATCATTAATCAAAGCTGATGATGAAGTGACGGAAAGAGAACACCAGTTTTATAAACTTTTGAAAAATATTTGGAAACTATAATTTAGTTTCGGGTTCAAGGTTTCAAGTTCTAATTATAATTATAATTTGCAATCTTGAAATCTTAAACTTTGAATTTTAAACTTTAAATAAAAAGATCCATGAGAAAAAATATCGTCGCAGGAAACTGGAAAATGAATAAAAACGTGATTGATGCACAACAATTGATGTTTCAATTATTAGAATACAAAAAAAATAACGCCACCAATTGCGAAGTTTGGATTGCGCCGCCGTCTTTATATCTAATGATGGCAAAAGATTTATACGAAAACAACGAAATCGGAGTTTTTTCGCAAGACATGAGCGAGCATGAAAGTGGTGCTTTCACGGGCGAAATTTCTGCAGAAATGTTAGAGTCTATTGATGCAGATGGCTCATTAATCGGACATTCCGAACGAAGACAATATCATGGCGAAACTGATTCGCACTGCAACAGAAAAGTGAAATTAGCTTTGGATAAAGGCTTAATTCCAATTTATTGCAACGGAGAAACCTTGGAACAAAGAAAATCCGGCAAGCATTTAGAAGTGGTAAAAAACCAAACCGAGACTGCTCTCTTCTCTTTATCTGCAGAAGAAATTAAAAAAGTGGTGATTGCTTACGAACCTGTTTGGGCAATCGGAACGGGCGAAACTGCGACTCCAGAACAAGCACAGGAAATTCATGCACACATCCGAAATCTCATCGCAAACAAATATGGAAAAGAAGTTGCCGACGAAATTTCAATTTTATATGGTGGTTCTGTGAAACCTGAAAATGCCAAAGAAATTTTCTCTCAACCCGATATCGATGGCGGTTTGATTGGAGGAGCTGCCTTGAAAATTGATGATTTTGCGAAGATTATTGAAGGGTTTAATGCTTAAATTTTAATATGAAAAAAACAATTATTCTTGGAACATTTTTATTTGGTGGGTTTCTGTTTTCTCAAGTTAAAATTCCACAAAAATCCTCCAAAGGACTTATTAATACTTCGACTGATTTAAAAATAAATTACACCAATTTAGTTTTTGAAAAAGGAAAGATTACATTTTTAAATACGGAAACTGGTAAAGAAGAATTTCTGTATGACAATTCTATCAAAAGTATTGTATTTGATTCTGAACCAATTAATGGGACTTTAACTGAAATTGACTCACCTAAAGTAGAAACAAAGTCAGAAAACGCTTATCAACTCAATGTGAATCAACCAACAACAATTTTGAAAGCCAACGATTTCATCAATAATGACGATTATATTAAGGCAAAAAAATTGAGTCAGCTTGGTACTGGTTTTCTAGCTGGAGGTGGAGCTTGTTTTTTGGTTGGTGGAATTCTCAATCTATCTTCAGCTTCTGAAACAGTAATTTCACCAAATCAAAATATCGAATCAAAAGGGAGTCCTGTTCCACTGATTATTGGATTGGCAGGAATGGGAGCTGGATTAATTATGAAAATTTCGGGCAGTTCTCAAATGAAAAAAATAAAAAATAAGACTGCTTCAAATTTAAAACCAGCAAATGAATATTTTGTTGTTACAAACAATAATGGTTTGGGCATAAAAATGAACTTCTAAAGTTCGTAATTCGTTTTAAAATTTGAAAATAATTTATTAAAAAAGAGAGAACATTCCT
Source organism: Kaistella sp. (assembly GCF_049588135.1). Taxonomy (GTDB): domain Bacteria; phylum Bacteroidota; class Bacteroidia; order Flavobacteriales; family Weeksellaceae; genus Kaistella. The sequence continues at coordinate 2,423 of NZ_JBAVFG010000044.1, forward strand.
TTGAGGCGTTCTCTCTTTTTTTATAAAAATCTTAAGATTTATTTATCCTTTTTTCTTTCCAAAACTTCATCCACCATTCCGAAATCTTTAGCTTCGGTGGAAGTCATCCAATAATCTCTGTCAGAGGCTTTTTCAACCCACTCGTAAGTTTGCCCGGAATGTTCTGAAATGATATCGTATAATTCTTTTTTCAGTTTTAGCATTTCTCTCAAATTAATTTCCATATCGCTCGCAACACCTTGTGCACCACCACTTGGCTGATGAATCATCACCCGGGAATGTTTCAGTGCAGAACGTTTTCCTTTTTCGCCAGCAACCAAAAGAACTGCGCCCATTGAAGCAGCCATTCCTGTACAAATTGTCGCAACATCTGGTTTAATAATTTGCATGGTATCGTAAATTCCTAAACCTGCATACACACTCCCACCAGGAGAGTTGATGTAAATCTGGATGTCTTTCGAGGCATCAGAACTTTCCAAGAAAAGCAACTGAGCGGTCACGATATTCGCAACTTGATCATCAATTCCCGTTCCGAGGAAAATAATTCTGTCCATCATCAAACGCGAGAAAACGTCCATTTGAGCAACGTTCAAGCGTCTTTCCTCCATAATATACGGCGTCAGATTGGTTGGTCCATACATTCCCATATATTGATCCGTTGCCAATCCACTGTTTCCTAAATGTTTTACAGAGAAATCTCTGAACTCTTTTTTAATATCCATTATCTAATTTTTTGCATTATGTAGTTTACAATTTTTGTTCCCTAAAAAAACTATGCCCTTTTGTCAGTTGTCGGTTCAATTTTTTATTAATTTCGCTTAGAAGACTTTTTAATATCATAATTTTTTTCACCAATTCATAGTACTCTTCTGGATTTTCATCCCTTACCGAATCTAATTTTTTCACGATATCATAAATCATCTTTTCAATAAAATGACTTTTATGAATGAGAATATCATCTTCAATTTCTGCCTCTAATTTATCGCCAGGTTTGGGCGGAAAAATATTACTTTTTTCCCAATTGCTTAATTCGTCATCTCCGATAATTGCATTCGAAACTTTAGAAACAATAGTTTCATCCATTAAAGTTAAGAAAAAATTACTTTGAATAATTTCATTATTGGCCAATCCGTTTTTTAATTCTTCAATTATTTTTTCATTAATTGGCGATTGTGCTTCATAATTATCTTCATTAAAATGGCTGATGATTTCCTCAATCACCGTAATTTTAAACGGTTGATTATCGGCATCTGATTTTTCTAAAACCCGATCTCCAAAGTTAAGCATATGTTTCACCAACTTTTCCTCTAATTCCAGCAAAGGATTTACCGAAATTGTAGTTGGCGGAACAATTTCCATTTTCGGTCTTTCTTGTGGCTCCGCTCTTTGTTGTGGTGAAAATTGTTGATTCTGAATTTGTTTCTGAACATTCAGTTCATTAAAAAGTGATTGCTCAGAAAGTCCGAATTTCGTGGCAACTTCCTTTAAATAAACTTCCTGCTTCAAAGCATTTTTCACAAATGCTACCGATTTTACAATATCCCGAATAGATTCCGCTTTTTTTATCGGATCATCCCCTGCTTCTTTTAATAAAATATCTGCTTTAAAATCAATGAAATCTTTTGCCTGATTTTTAATAAAATCTTCTACATATTGTTGCGGATGTTTTCTGGAGAAAGAATCGGGATCGTCGCCATCTGGAAATAGTAAAATCCGAATATTCATTTCCTCGGCGAGCAATAAGTCAATACTTCTAAAACTGGCTTTTATTCCAGCAGGATCACCATCAAAAAGAATGGTAACATTTTCGGTCAACCGCTTAATCAATTTAATCTGATCGACTGTTAATGCCGTTCCTGAGCTTGCTACAACATTTTCAATTCCACTTTGGTGAAGAGCGATCACATCCATATAACCTTCAACTAAAAGGCAAAGATTCGTTTTAGAAATCGCTTGTTTCCCTTGGCTTAAACCATAAAGAACACTCGATTTATGATAAATTTCGGTTTCTGGAGAATTAAGATATTTTGCCGTTTTTACATTATTCTTGAGAATTCTGGCACCAAAACCTAAAACTCTGCCCGAAAAACTATGAATGGGAAACAAAACCCTTTCCCGAAAACGGTCGATGCCGTTCGGTGCATTTTCCGGGAAAATAGAAAGTCCCGATTTCTCCAGAATTTCTTTTGAATATCCTTTATTTAAAGCAAATTCTGTAAACGCATTTCGTTGTTCTGGTGAATATCCAAGTTGAAATTTTTTGATAATATCATCCCGAAGTTCCCGTTCTTTAAAATAGGAATAAGCGATCGTCGTTCCTTCTTCAGTTTCAAAAAGTTGATTTTGGAAAAAATCATTCGCAATCTCATGAATTTTATAAAGCAATTCTTTATCGGTTTGCGCCTGTTTTTGCTCTTCGGTAAGTTCACGAATATCCTCTTCAATTTCGATTCCGTATTTTTTAGCCGCATGTTTCAGCGCTTCTGGATAGGTGAAATTTTCAATTTCCATTAAAAAAGAAATTGCGGTTCCACCTTTTCCGCTGGAGAAATCTTTCCAAATCTGTTTGCTCGGCGACACTACGAAACTCGGCGATTTTTCATCGTGAAAAGGACTTAATCCTTTAAAGTTAGAGCCTGCCCGCTTCAATTGTACATATTCGCCGATGATTTCCTCTACCCGAACAGCAGAAAATATCCTATCGATTGTTTGCTTAGAAATCATTCGGTAAAAATAGGAAATAAGTTTTTGTTTTCCTCATAATTTTAAGCGTTTCGATTCCCAAAACTTATTAACAAATATTACTAAAACTCATCTTGAATTATACTTTTCACCAATCGAGTTGAAGACTTTATATTGATGAATAGAGAATAATGATCATAGAATAAAAAAAATTGGAATCTCTTTTATCAGCACTGAATAAAAATTCAATAAATTTGACCCAATATTTCTATTTGCAATGAAAAAACTCCTACTCGCTTCCATCATCACTTTTTCACTGATGATGAACGCACAAAAAAAATACGTTCTTGTGATTCACGGTGGTGCCGGAACCATCTTAAAATCAAACATGACCGCCGAAAAAGAAAACGCTTACAGAGCAAAACTTACAGAAGCGTTGAAAGCTGGATATGCTGAAATTAAAAAAGGGAATTCTTCTATCGATGCAGTTGCAGCTTCGATTATCGTCATGGAGGATTCACCATTATTCAATGCTGGAAAAGGCGCAGTTTTCACTGCTGATGGGAAAAACGAACTCGATGCAGCAATGATGTATGGGAAGGACAAATCTGCTGGAGCAATTGCTGGTGTACACACCATTAAAAATCCTATTAAAGCAGCAATTGCGGTGATGCAAAAATCTGAACATGTGATGTTATCAGGAGTTGGCGCAGAGCAATTTGCAAAAGAACAAAATTTAGAAATCGTAGATCCATCTTACTTTTGGACAAAAGACCGTTGGGATGGTTTGCAAAAACTCAAACAGAAGGAATCATCAAATACATCGAAAAAAGTCTCCCAAAACACTTTACCAGAATCTTACGAAATCGATCAAAAATTCGGAACTGTTGGCGCAGTTGCTTTAGATAAAGCTGGAAATATCACGGCTGGAACTTCAACAGGTGGAATGACCAATAAGAAATATGGCAGAATTGGAGATGCTCCAATTATTGGCGCTGGAACTTATGCCAATTCTCAAGTTGGAATTTCTGCAACTGGTTGGGGAGAATATTTCATCAGAGCAACAGCTGCCAGAACGATTGCTGCGAAAATGGAATATCAAAATAAAGATATTAAAACGGCAACTCAGGAAACCATCGACGAAATTGGAAAAATGGGTGGCGATGGCGGTTTGATCGCTTTAGATAAAGACGGAAATATTGCAATGCCTTTTAATACCGCTGGAATGTATCGCGGAGCAATCACCGAAGATGGAGAAATTACGATTGAAATCTATAAATAAATATGGAATTTAAAATTGATAAAATTGAAGATTGGCAAAAGATTATCGACCAAATTCTGCCAGAACTTCAACATAACATTCTTTTATTAAAAGGAAATCTCGGTGCAGGAAAAACAACTTTCACACAATTTCTGTTAAAAAATTTAGGCAGTCAAGATGAAGTATCCTCTCCTACTTATGCGATTGTGAATGAATATGATACCCCGCAAGGAAATGTTTTTCACTTTGATTTGTACCGAATGAAATCGGCTGATGAAGTTGAAGATATTGGCATTTACGAATATCTCGACAACTCCTTTTTATGCATTATCGAATGGCCTGAAATATTTGAAGAGGAAATCTCTGATTTACTCCATCACGAAATGAGCATCGAAAATAAAGGCGAATACCGAGTCATTAACTTCCGTTAGAATTTATTCAATTAATAATCAAATCATCGTATCTTTGCGTACTGTTTCTTTAGAATTAGCAGCCTTATCAAAACTTATAAAATGAGTCATACCCACATTTTTACGCCATTTTCTGAACAGGAATTATTGCCACAAGAAGAAAAACTAGAAATCGTTAAAAAAGAAAAACAATTCAGTATAGGCATTCCAAAAGAGACTTGCCTTAACGAAAGGAGGACTTGTATCACCCCAGATGCAGTACAAGTTTTAGTTGCAAACGGACATCATATCATTGTAGAGTCGGGAGCAGGTGAAGGTTCTTTTTTTACCGATTTACAATATTCTGAATCAGGAGCGATAATCACTCAAAGTCCGCGAGAAGCCTTTGAGCAAGATTTGGTTTTAAAAATAAATCCTCCTACTGAAGACGAAATTGAAATGCTAAAAATGAATACCTATTTGGTTTCTGCTTTACAAATTAATTTGCGTGACAAAGAATATTTCAAAAAATTATCAGAAAAAAAAATAAATGCTGTTGCCTTTGAATTTATCGCCGATGAGTACAAGCAATTAACTTTAGTAAGATTGATTGGCGAAATTGCAGGAAGTATTTCTATTCTTTATGCTGCTGAATTACTGGCACTTTCGAACGGATTAATGCTAGGTGGGATTACCGGCGTTCGACCGACAGAAGTAGTTGTTATCGGTGCTGGTATTGTAGGTGAATTCGCTACCAAAGCGGCTTTAGGTCTTGGCGCAAGCGTAAAAGTTTTTGACAATTCTTTATCGAAACTCCGTCGTTTACACATGATGGTTGATGGGCGTGTTCCTACCTCTATTATTGATCCAAAGGAATTAACCAAGAGTTTAAAAAGAGCAGATGTCGTTATTGGTGCACTTGCAAAATCAAGCAATACGCCAATTGTTACTGAAGAAATGGTCATTGGAATGAAAAAAGGCAGTGTGATTATCGACGTGACTATTGACAATAGAGAAATGATCGAAACCTCAGAATTGACCGATATGGAAAATCCATATATCATTAAACACGGCGTAATTCACTGTGGCTTACCCAACTTGACTTCGAAAATGCCGCGTACCACAACGAAAGCAATTTCTAATTTCTTCCTTTCTTATCTTTTGAATTACGATGAAGAAGGCGGTTTCGAAAACAGACTTGTTCATCAAAATGAGATGAAGCAATCACTTTATATGTACAAAGGGCGTCACACCAAAAAAGTAATTTGCGACCGTTTCGGTCTTACGTATCACGATATCAACCTTTTAATTTTTTAAATGAGAAAAATCAAATTCTTCTTACTGGGATTAATTCCCGGACTGATTCTTGTGTTTTTTATTCTAAACAAAAAAGGAGCAAGTTGTAGTGGATACCTTCCTAATTCAAGGGTTATTGCCGAAACATTATCAAAAGAATTTAACTATTCGGATCGTTTTAAAGCGGAAATGGAATTTCTGAAAATTGACAAAAAATTTCTAAAAGACAGTATTCTTACCAAAGGAAATATCGATTTCGAAAAAAGTGATGCACAGAAAAAACCTTGCCCGAGTTATATTTTGACTTATCCAAAGAAAAATCCACGATACGAAATTGGATTTGAAAAATGCACAGAAGAATCGAATTTTAAAAGTCTGAAAAAATTATAGTAACCCCGGTATTTACAAATAAACAGCTATGAAATTAACCATCATCGGTGTCGGTTTAATTGGTGGGTCGATTGCCTTAAAATTACGTGAAAAACATTTTGTAGATTACGTTTATGGCGTTGATCAAAATGAGCAGCATTTGGTAGAAGCAAAAGAACTTGGCATTATCGATGAAAGTTTATCGTTGAAAAATGCAATCCAAAATTCTGATTTAATTATTCTTGCCATTCCCGTAGATTCTACCAGAAAAGTATTGCCGGAGATTTTGGATTTGGTTAATGAAAATCAAACCGTAATGGACGTGGGTTCTACCAAAGCTGGAATCGTAAAAGGAGTTGAAAATCACAAAAATAGAAATCGTTTTGTGGCTTTTCATCCGATGTGGGGAACAGAAAATTCCGGTCCAAAATCTGCGATATCAGATAGTTTTGCGGGAAGAGCTGGTGTAATTTGCGACCAGGAAGCTTCTGCACCAGATGCTTTGAAAATGGTAGAGCAAGTTGCAGAAAATCTAGAAATGAATCTGCTTTATATGGAATCTGAAAGTCACGATATTCACACAGCTTATATTTCTCATATTTCTCATATTACTTCTTATGCTTTGGCAAATACTGTTCTGCAAAAAGAACGCGAAGAAGACACTATTTTCCAGTTAGCCAGTTCAGGTTTTTCGAGCACGGTTCGTTTGGCGAAATCACATCCTGAAATGTGGGTTCCAATTTTCAGACAAAATAAAGAAAATGTATTAGATGTTCTTAATGAGCACATTACGCAGCTTCGAAAATTTAAATCGGCGCTGGAAAAAGAGAACTATGATTACTTGGAAGAATTAATTCGGAATGCAAATAAGATAAGAGGGATTCTTCGATAGTCGCTCCTTAACAACTTTGCATTTTTCTCAGATTTGGTTTGAAAAAGATAAATTGAAAAGTAAGTAAAAGATTATTTAAATTTTTAGTATTGATTTCCCCATGTTTCGCTGAAAAATAACCTGATGTTGTTCGAAACTTAATTAAACTTAAAATTTTCACAAGTGACTAAATTTTGTGAAATAAATGTTTTTATACCCAAAAAACATCTTTATATTATACATTTTTTTGAGTTTCATCCCAACAATTGCACATTTTTTGCTTATTTTCGTGTCCTAATTGGCTTACACAAATGGTTTACGATTTAGAACAAGAAAATAAAGAAATTCTCGCGAGGTATAAAGATTTAATTACAAATACCTACCGCAATTTGAATGAGGAACAAAACAAACTCATCCGAAAAGCGTTTGATATTGCTTTAGATGCGCATAAAGATCAACGCAGAAAAACGGGCGAACCCTATATTTATCACCCAATTGAGGTAGCAAAAATAGTAGCAAACGAGATTGGGCTGGGCGCAACATCCATCGCATGTGCACTTCTTCACGACGTTATCGAGGATTCGGATTATACGTACGACGATCTCAAAAAAATATTCGGAAAAAAAATTGCAGATATTGTGAATGGGCTGACCAAAATTGCGGTCATGAATCACCAAAATATTTCCATTCAATCTGAGAACTACCGTAAGCTTTTACTCACTCTTTCCGAAGATTTCCGAGTGATTTTAATTAAAATCGCGGATCGACTTCACAATATGCGAACGCTGGAAAGCATGACGCCTCAGAAGCAGAAAAAAATCGCATCGGAAACGGTTTATATTTATGCACCACTCGCCCACCGACTTGGTTTATATAACATCAAATCAGAATTAGAAGATCTTTCTTTAAAATTTAATAATCCTGAAGTCTATTTGGATATTTCTTCAAAATTAGAACTTGCGAAAGAAAACCGCGAGAAATACATTGAAGAATTTAAAAAAGAAGTATCGGAACAATTAGAG
>NZ_JBAVFG010000045.1:0-13992 GCF_049588135.1 Kaistella sp.
TTTTAAATGATGGAACTATCGTGGATTCAAAAAATAGGAGAGAAATAAACGAGAGTTTACGCAAGTCTATTAAAAGGTACAATAACCCAATTGAAAAAGACAGAATAATTAATTATTCAAATTAAAAACCAATTTTAAATTTTATATTATGAAACGAAAACTAAGTCTAAACAAAGAAAAAATTAGCAAATTGACTGATTTGCAATCTTCACAAATTAAAGGCGGATTGGCAGTGAGCACTCGTCATAATTTCACCTGCGGTTTGTGTACTGGAGGTGACGGTACCAAAGATTCTTATAATACTTGTGCCAAGTCTGTTTGTTTCGCTTGCAATGAGGCATAGAATTAACTAAAGATTTTAACATTTTAAATTTTATTATTATGAAACCAAAAAAATTATCATTGAACAAAGAAAAAATCGTAAAATTAACAAGAGATCAATCTGCGTCTATTAATGGTGGGAAAGCTTCTGCAAGCAGTTCTTGGAATGATTTTACTTGCTGTTGGTGTTCCAATGGAGGAGAGGGCCCATCAAAGACAAATAATTGTGTAACCAAAGATATGGGTTAATTTAAAAGTTTATCTCAATAATTTTAATAACAAACCCTAATTAATTAGGGCTTGTATCACATATCAATATGAATACCCTAAAAAAAATACATGAAATTGAGAGCTATATAAAAGAAACTTGGAATAAAGAACCATATGTGTCAGATCTTTCATTGTTTACAGGAGTCAGCGGAGTGCCAATTTTTTATTATATGCTTTATCAATATACTAACGAATCAAAATATCTTGATAAAATTGAGATAATTCTTAATCTTATTTTTGAAAGATTAAATGAAAGTGATGAAAACATCCCAAAAACTTATTGCCTTGGACTTGCTGGGATTGGTTATATGCTAAATTTTTTAGAAGAATCTGACGAACTGAAAAACATTGATTTTACAGAAGCACTTGAAGTCATAGATGAGATACTTTTAGATACTATAGATTATTTTCTTTCCTATATCGACCACATAGACAGTAAAGACAAAATGGAGCATATAGATTTCCTACACGGAGTTTCGGGGATAGCTCATTATTTTCTCGAACGAAATAAAAAAGAAATTTTTTCTGGAAAAATTACTATATTATTTGAGAAACTTTCTGAAATTGTAAAATGGGATTATGAAAAAGCATTAGAATCTATAAATAATACAGAAATTAACCAAAATTCACATAAAATAAATATTGGATTGGCTCACGGGCATATCTCATTCATTTTATTATTTTCAAAGTTTTTATCGCTAGTTCCTGACAATCAGATTGTCAGAGAAGGGATCAAAACAAGTGTAAAAACAGTTTTGTTGTTTAGAAATGATGATGAAAATAGTTTTTGCCAATTTCCAAGTATCGCTGTAAATAAACATACTGCGAATTATAATATTCATTTGGGATGGTGTTATGGAGACCAATCAGTTTCTTACGGTTTGTATAAGGCAGGGAAAATTTTAAATGATATTAACTTAATTGCTTTATCTGAAGAAATCGCTTTATCTACTATAAAAAGAAAATCTCTCCAATTAGCATTATTGAATGAAGAAAACTGCGATGCAGGCTTTTGTCACGGAACGATAAGTGTAGCTTATTATCATAAAAAGTGGTATTCAATAACGAGCAATGTTGAGTTTTTAAAATTATACAAAAAATTTACTAATGACACATTGTTAATTGCAAATAAAGGAAATGGATTGGCTGGTTATAAGAAAAAAACAGCAACAGGAGAATATCAAAATACTTTGGGACTTTTAGATGGTATCGCAGGAATAGGTGTTTTTTTGATTGATAGTTTGTTAAATGAAAACATATCAATAAAATGGGAATCTATCTTTTTGATAGATTAAATGAAAGTTATGAAGAAAACATATTATAGTGCTTTTGAGAAATTCGTGTTAAGAACTCCGATTTTATCCTTAGAATCATATAAAGATTTAACATCAACTGAAATTATATCTGACCAGAAACTAATAGATTTTTGCAAAAATGAAATTATTCGCGAAGCGATATTTTTAGCTTCTCCATCTTTTTCTTCTCAAATAGACAAATGGATGAACAATGAAATTACAAATGATGAAAAAAAAATAAAATTAAAACAAAGTGTTTTAAAATACCTTTCCAGAATGTCTTCTAGGTGTACTCCTTATGGATTATTTGCTGGTTGCTCTGTCGGACATTTTTCAGATCAAACTCAAATCATCATAACTGAGCCCAAAAATCATAAGCGCCATACAAGATTGGATATGAATTATGTGGTTGCATTATCGGATGAATTGACGAAAATTGATAGCATACGACATAATCTAAAATTTTACCCCAATACCAGTCTTTATAAAATTGGCGAAAAATATAGATATATAGAATGTTCTTATAAAAACAGTATAAGGCATTACGATATTGTTGCTGTTGATTATTCGGAATATTTAAAAAAAATTATAACTGACACAAAAAAAGGATTACAGATAAATGAAATTATAAATATTTTAACGAAAGAAGAAATCGATTATGAAGAAGCAAAAGAATTTGTGCATGAATTAATTGAAAGTCAGTTGATTGTCAGTGAATTAGATCCATCCATTTCTGGTTTAGAATTTATCAATCAATTAGTAATTATACTAAAAGATAATTTTGGAAAAGATGACGAAAATCTACAATTCATAGAGGCTATAGAAGAAAAACTTAAAAATCTAGATAATTCCATTGGAAATCCCTTGGTCGAATATATTTCTATAAGCGAATCTATTAAAAAAAAAGAGATTCCTTTTGATTTAAAATACCTTTTTCAATGTGATTTAGTTGTATCAACTAAATCTAATTTCATTGATAAAAAGATTTTAAAAAATATAGAAAACGCAATCAAGCTTATTAACAAAATTAAAAAAGTCAAATCCAAAAATTATTTAGATCATTTTAAAGAGGCATTTTCTGAAAGATATGAGGAGCACGAAATGCCAATATCAACAGTATTAGATCCTGAGGTCGGAATTGGATATGGTTTAAATACCCAATCTAACGACGACAATCCACTAATTGATGATATTTTGCTTTTACAGCCCGAGAAAGATCCTAAAGAAGCTCGAGAAATAAAATGGACAATTATTGATGATATTATTCAGAAAAAGATAATAAAAGCCATTCAGAAAAAGCATTCTGTAGTACAATTGGAGGATAATGATTTTGCTTTTCTACCAGATGCTTCTTTTGAAGATTTACCGGAAACAATCTCATTTTTCACAGAAGTAATAGAAGAAAATAATGTTCTTAAAATAAAATTTTCCGGAGGAGGTGGAGGAAGCGGAGCTAACTTATTAGCAAGATTTTGTCATAGCGACGAAAATATAAATGAATTTGTAAAAGAAATAATCAATTTTGAAACAGAATACAATTCTGGTAAAATCGTTGCAGAGATAGTGCATCTTCCTGAAGCAAGAGTAGGAAATATTTTGTCACGACCAGATTTTAGGAATTATGAAATTCCTTATTTGGCTCGTTCAGTAAAACCTTTAGAAAGACAGATAAGTATCGACGATATAATGGTGTCTGTAAGAAATAATAAAATAGTGCTCAGATCTAAATTTTATAATAAAGAAATATTACCAAGATTAACCAATGCACATAATTATGCCAATAACAATACACTTCCTATTTATCATTTTCTTAGCGATATGCAGCTGAACGATCGTTCTGGATTATATTTAGACATCAGCAACTTTGATTATTTATACAAATTTATCCCACGAATAGAATATAAAAATTTAATACTTTCTTATGCTTCTTGGAATTTTCAATTAGAAGACATCAAACCGCTAATTGAAGGGAAGAAATACAACAATCTAAAAGAACAATTGAAAATATTCAAACAAGAATTTTCACTTCCTGATTTAGTGCTTCTAAGTGACGGAGACAACGAATTACTAATAAATTTACAAAATATCACTTCTGTTGAAATGTTCATCGAAACAGTTAAAAACAGACAAAAATTGAAACTGACAGAATTTATATTTAATCAAAACCAGCAAATAGTTAAGGATTCTTTTGGAAGAAATTTTTCTAATGAGATTATAATGTCATTCCACAAAAATTAACAATATGCATAACAATACCAGAACATATAATATACTTGGTAGTGACTGGATTTATTACAAATTATATATGGGTACAAAATCCAGTGATGATATTCTTGTAGAAAAAATAAAGCCGTTAGCAGAGCAGCTACTTGCAAAAAATATTATAAATCAGTGGTTTTTTATAAGATATAATGATCCTAAATGTCATTTAAGAATAAGGTTTAAATGTGTTCATACTTCTCTGATTAATGAAATTATTGCAGAAATGCATAATGTTTTATTGCCTTTAACAGAAGAATCTATTATATGGAAAATTCAGATAGATACCTACAATAGAGAAATAGAAAGATATGGTTCGAAAACAATTGAAATTGCCGAAAAACTATTCTTCTATGATAGCATAATGGTTGTTGATTATTTAAAAAACTTTAATGATGAGAATTTAAGATGGCTTTTTGGCTTAAAAGCAATTGATGATTTATTGGATTTATTTCAGTATAAATTATCAGATAAAAAGAATTTTTTAGAAACATTGAGCAATGCCTTTAAAGCTGAATTTGCAAAGTCAAAAATTACGAATAATGGCTTAAGCGATAAGTTTCGAGTATATAAACAAACTATATCGGATACAATTGACAGCAAAAATCCTAATAATATTTATGATATAATTGAAGAAAGAAATAATAGTATAAAAAATTTAAAGGATGAAATTTTGGCGTTGTTGAGAACGGAATCCTTGGAGGTTAATCTTAATAGTTTTTTAGCCAGCCATATACATATGATGATAAACCGGCTTTTTAAATCTAAAAATAGAGCACACGAAATGGTTTGTTATGATTTTTTATTTAGATATTATAAATCAAAGCAAGCAATAACAAACAATGTGAAAATTATTTCATAAAACAGCTCATTATTTCCTCCTTTACAAACTTCTTCTACCAAAAATATTGATATGATATATTTATAATTATATCGTTTTATGCACTTGACTATCAATCATTTGCCAACTTAAATCCGGGTATTAATTTATAAATATAAAAAGTAAATGTTTTGACTTTTAAAGTCTTCATCATAAGTTTGTTTATTAAAATAAAAAGCGGAATCCGAAAAGCTAACGAGTAGGAAAAAATAATTGTTTTATTTACTTATGAAAACAACGAATGAAAACAAAAAGAAAGTTATTGAAAGCCTGTTGAAGAAAAAAATCAATGGTTTAAAAGAAGTTTATGGTGGAACCGCTTGTACTGTTCGCCCAAAGCCAATAATTCTTTCACAGTGTTATGTATGCACGGTAACTCCTCCACAAAATCCTGGTGGTGGCACTACAGGTCAAGCGTAACAATTTCATCAAACTAAAAAGGAATGGTAATTTTCCCATTCCTTTTTTTAAAAAATAGAAGAATATCAAACTATGAATAAACCATTATCTGATGTACTCGCTTATAAAAATGTTGATATTGTCGATCGTTTTTTGGTAATGTACAATATGGAACAAGAAGAAGCAGAAAAAATTTTTAACGAAACTTTAAAATGGCTTTGGTTAGGTAACAAAATGGACGGTGTTTTTATTGACGACTCAACATTGATTATTGATGAAATGTGGCATAACTTTATCCTTTTTACCCAAGATTATGAAATTTTTTGTTTACAAAATTTTGGAAGATATATACACCATCAACCAGAAAAAAGAAAACAACAGAATTGGTATAACAATGCATTTAATATTGAAGAACATAAAGAAAGGTTAGAAAAATTATACGAAGGAGTGTATGATAACCTTGGAGAAGAAACTTTGCTGACTTGGTATGAAGAGTTTCCAAAAAAGTATTCGATAGAAAACATTAAAAAAATGAGAAGATGAAAAAAATATTTTATGTTTACTTATTACTATTCTCAGGACTGTTTTATGCTCAAAATTCATCAGTTAATTTAGAACAAACCTTTCCTGAAAAAATAGAAGAATATACCGTAAAAAATAAAAACGGACAATCCGTTTTTAAAGATGAATACAAGTACCTGGATTCCATAAATATTTACGGCTATAATTATTCCTCCTATGACAATCTTACAATCAGAGGATTTCTAATAGAGCCGAAGGAAAAAGGCACATATCCGGTAATTATTTTTAATCGTGGAGGTAACAAAGAGCTGGGTGCGGTTACGATACCTACTTTGACTAATTTTCTGGCAAAGATAGCAGCTAAAGGGTTTATCGTTATTGGTTCACAATTGCGTGGAAGCGGTAGAAGTGAAGGAAAAGATGAATTTGGAGGAAAAGACATTGGAGATGTGATGAAGTTATTTGAAATCATTGATCATCAAAGTAATGCCGATCCAAAAAGAATCGGAATGCTTGGTGTAAGCCGTGGCTCTATGACCAATTTTTTGGTTCTGAAAGAAACGGATAGAATAATGGCAAATGCTACCATTGGTGGAATTGCTGACTTAAACCAAAAAGACAGACCGGAAATGTATGAGTTGTATAAAGAACTCATTCCCGATTTTGAAAAAAATCCTAAAAAGGAATTAGATAAGCGTTCATCATTACTTTCAATTCCATTAATAAAAAATAAAAATTTGAAGAATTTTATCATTCACGGAGCTAATGATGAACGAGTAAATGTAGATAATGCTTTCGTCTTATTTAATACATTGAAATCTAATAATTTTTCGACAAGATTATTAATTTATGAAGATGCTAATCACGGAATAAACAATAATACCAACGACCTTATAGGTCAAATAATACGTTATTTTACGGTCTATTTGGCAAAATTATAATGGTATCTCTAAATTTCCACAATCTAACTTAATGTTCTGATTATTAGATTTTTGAAATTTATATAGAGACCATATATTTATAAATATATAAAGTAAACTTTAGGAATGTTAAAACTCCCTTTATATGTTTGTCCACAGAAAAAAGTGGAATCAGAAAAGCTAAAAAGTAGGAAAATTCAAGGAACTTTACAAATGATTATTAGTAATGTGTATTTTCCGAATCAATTAACTGTTATGATGTTTATGTTTTGTATGGTACAGAATTAAATATAGCTGATCATTAAAAAGCCCAATGCCAGTGTGTATATGGCAAGAACAAATTATTAATTTCTATTTATTATGAAAATAAAAAAAATATTATTTAGCATATTAACCGCTCTTGTTTTAATAATATCAATATTCCTTTATATGAATAGGGATAAATTTGTCTATGTAGGTTCAGTAGATATTATTGAAGTCGATTGCAGCAAAAAAGTTCAAATCTTGAGCGAAGTTTTAGAAAGTGACCAAAGGATTAGAAGATCAAATGACTTCATCAAATTCGCTAAAGAAGATCATAGGAATCAAGAATTAGTGGTTAGCATTATTGAAAAATGTGGTATGCCAACATTAAAGGAGGTGGGTCAAAAACCAATGGATGCAATCTGGTTGGGACTGCAACATAGTACTAAAGAAATCAGAAAAAAGTATTTTCCGCAAATAGAGAAAGCGGTTAAAAATGGAGACTTATCTAAACAGGAATATGCATTGATGAAAGATAGGATGTTAATGGACGAAGGAAAACCCCAAATATATGGTTCACAAATAAAAAATGGTAAATTGTATGAATTAGAAAATCCTAAAACTGTGAACGAACGAAGAAAAGAAATGGGAATGGAACCAATAGAGGTTTATTTAAAGAATTTTAATATTCAGTTCAATCCGAATTAACAACACAACATATAATCATGTAGACGACTCCGGTCATAATTAAATGGAGTTTGTCTCTCACAATATGTTTTATATTTACATTATTATAATAAACTGCAGATTTTATAATAGGGAATACTCTGCCCCCTTTAAGTGAAGAGTTAATATTTAAATCAATTTATTATGTTAAAATTAGAAGATTTTAAAATTAAAGAGATCAAGACTTTAGATTCAATCAAAGGTGGTGTACAACAATGGTAACCGTTGCACAACCTCAAATTTCAGCGTCAAGTTCTGAAAACTCAATAAAAAACAACCTCTTTTAAAGCGATTTAAAGGAGGTTTTGTTTTTAGCGGTGAAAGTTTTTCGGATTTTCGGATGGCTTAAATGGAAGCTATTGAAGTTGTGGAAAAGAGGTTCTGCCAAAACCAAAACTTCCCTTTTGGAAGGTTCATGATTTGGGCATTGCGGTGAACTTTTCGGGTGATGAATTTCAGGTATTTCTTCAGATTGTATGTAAGCGCAGCCATTAAAACATGTTTGTTCGCCTGAGCCATACCTCTGGAATTAATCCGTTTCATATTGTGATGGTTGATCAGCGTGCCCAGAACCGGCTCTACGCGCGAACTTCGGCGCTTGGTGAGGAAACGGGTATAATTGGGATCGCGCCGCAGTTTTTCGTGCATTTCATCGTACAGAGGTTTATGGATGCTGTCATCCAGTTTCTTGAACTTCGTGACATTTCCGCAGCATTCCGACCGTAACGGACATTTGCCGCAGTCTTTTTCCGAGCTGCGGTACACATTCTTCGAGTAGCCTTTGCTGTCGGTTTTGGTGCCTTTGAAGAGCAATACGGCATGGTTTCCGCCGGGCTTTTGGCATTCGTAACGGTTTTCGGATTTGTTGTAATAAAATCCTTCGCGTTCGGGTTTGTATTGCCCGAAGTTGGGGATGTAGGCGTTAAGGCCTTTTTCTTTGCAGTACTTTAAAGCCTCGCCGCTGCTGTAGCCGGCATCGGCCAGAACTTCTTCGGTCTGCATTTTGTTCAGGGAAAGATTTTCAAGCGTCTGGTTCATAATCTCCGGGAAGATCACGCTGTCTTTGCTGCCCGAAGTGCTTGCACAGGCGCCGGTAATGATATGATGCGCATCGTCTACAGCGAGCTGTCCGGAATAATTTAACTGGCGCGCTTTGCCGGGTTTTACGGAGATCTTCGCGTCGGGATCTGTTGGGCTGTAATGCGTGTGGTTGCTCAGGTATTTCGGGCGGATCGTATTGCCATCTTCGTCTTTTCTATCGCTTTTGTTGTTGCCGGGCATTCCTTTGTAGGCTTCTTCTTTCCAGGCGTGATGACGGTCTACAAGCTTTTTCCTTTGGGTGGTTACTTTAAATTCACTGTTTTCTTCCAGTTCATCCACAAAGGCAGAAGCATCTTCCAGAACTTCTTTTTCCACCAAAGAATCCATACTTGCATTGGCTTTGATGAAGGCTGAGTCTACTGCCTGCCGTTTGCCACGAACCATGCCCTTCTCCACACACAGCGAAAGTACTTTCCTGAAGAGTTCCAGAAAAAGTTCTTCGCCAAACAGCTGTCTCGTACGGCTCAGGGTGGAATGCCAGGGAAGGTCTTCATCGAGGTCATAGCCCAGAAAAAGACGTACATCCAGACTGTTGCTGCAGTAGCGAAGCAAAGCCCGGTCGCTGTTGATATTGTTGAGATAGCCAACTAAAAGAACTTTAAAGAAAACCACCGGATCGATGCTGGCCTGGCCTTCTTTCCCGTAATAGTCTCTTGTGGTACGGTAGAGGAAATCCAATGGAAGTTCGGCCTGGAGTTTCCTGTAAAAATTATCTTCCGGTACCAGTGCATCGAGACTGAGCTGGTAGAAGATTTTCGGTGTGTATTTTTTCTTTCCCTGCATAGGCTAATTTAAGGAAATGAATCAAACTATGCAACTGATTATCAATTATTTAATGAATGTTTTTATGGTTTTTTCACTCATGCAGGAATTTGTAATTTATTAGTATATTTGGTTGTGCAACAGGCACAATGTCTTTACACGACCCATCAAGTTACGACTTTTTTAGGCTGGGTCATTAATACTGATTCTTGGGGTGATATAAGTAATGATTAGTATTTAGCAAGAGCCAATTTGCAATTAATTACCTCTATAGCAAATTCTTATTTGTAGATAGAGGTAATTTTCATTTTAAATAACAATCAATGGCAAAACATTTAATTGTAACTCAAGATAGTGATGGATCTTCAGATGAAGTTTGTAGCTGGTTTTATAGATATGGTGTGTCTTTTAAAAGATTAAATCTTGATTCATATAAAATAATAGATCGTAATAATGATCTATATTTAGACTATTTCAATTTCGATAGTATTGATACAAGTATTCCCGGTGAAAAAAAAGTTAATGATGAAAACTTTACGGAAAAATTTACTTCGATTTGGTATAGAAGACCAAGTGCTAATCTTGAAAACATGGTAATTGACGAAACTGAGTCAGGTCTCTCTAAATTTCTTCTCCATAAAATAAGATCAAATCAAAAATCGGAATTAAAAGAACTTTACAGTTACATTTTCAATTCTATACAGGGTTCGGTCATATTAGGAAATAGATTAAAAACTAGAGCGAACAAATTAGAAATTCTATCTATAGCAAACAAATTAGGCATTTGCATTCCTAGAACCAAAGTAATTTCTACAAAAAGTCAAATATTAGAATTTCAAAAAGAGGTTAACAATTCCCTAATAACTAAATCAATTTTTGAGCCAATAGCTGCTATGGACGATGACTTAAAACAAAGACACATATCTTACACGAATGAATTGACGGATTCTATACTAGACAAAATACCAAATTATTTCTCACCGAGCTTGGTACAAGAAAAGATAGAAAAAGATTTTGAAATCAGAACTTTTGTTATGGAAGAAAACCACTACAGCATGGCTATATTCTCCCAGAACAACGAAAAAACAGCTGTAGATTTCAGAAGATACGATTTTGAAAAACCAAGTAGAAATATTCCTTTTACTTTACCTGAAGAATTGACTATAAAAATAAAAGAACTGTTAAAAATAATAGGATTTAATACGGGTTCAATTGATATTATCAAAGGTAAAAATGGAAAATACTATTTTTTAGAAATCAACTCAGTCGGACAATTTGGAATGGTTAGCAAGCCTTGTAATTATAATATAGAGTATCACATATATAAATATTTGACCAAAGATGAAGAAAAAACTTCTTAATTCGGAAATTTCACTTGAAAAGTTATCCCTTAACAATATTTTAATTGATTCATTTGAATATTCAGATGATAATAACACTAGGAAATTTTTTTTAGCTCGAAATTCATTGATAAATACTAATCAATATTTAGTCAGAGAATACTATAAACAAAATACGACAGTAATTTTGAATTATGAATAAAAATAAATATTTAAGAGTTTTTACAGACTGTTATTTAGTTGATGGAGATAATGGCTATCTAATATATGATCTATCAAGACAGAAACTCCTTTCTATCAGTCAAACTGCATACAACGTACTAAAAGAAATTGATGGAAAAAGGATTGATTCTATAATGTCAAAATTTGGAAATGGCATAATTGATATAATTGATTATTTCCTTACAAAGGAAGTATGTTTTTTAACTGACAGTCCCACAAATTTTCCAAAAATTAGCGAAGATATATATTTTGAGAATGAATGCTATTCAGCTATTTTAGAAATAGGTACTTCTACTAATTATGATTATATTGAAGTAATAAATGAACTTAATCAATTAGGATGTCAAATGTTGATGCTTTCCATTAAATCAGATAGTGATATAACATCAGAGGAAATTTTAAATATTTTTAATGCTACAACAAATTCTTTTTTAAGATGTATTGATGTTGTTGTTCCAAGCTCTTTTGAGAATATATTTTCTATGGACTTTTTGAACCACAATATTAGAATTACTTCTGTAACTTATTTAGGTTCTAAACAATTTAAAACGGAAGAAAATAAGAATTTTGTATTAATAAAAAAAGTAAAAGATGAAGAGTTAAATTGGACTGAAAAATTTGTTCGTTCAAATTTCACTTTTACTTTGAAGAGTTTTATGGAATCAAAGAAATATAACATTGCTCTTAATCGTAAAATTTGTATTGATGAATCTGGTTATATCAGAAATTATATAAATCATCAAGAGCATTTTGGAAATCTATCGGATACTACTACTTCAATAAGCCAAGTATTTAGAAGTCCTGAATTTCAGAAAAAATGGGAAGTTAGTAATGATTTAATTGAAAAATGTAAATTGTGTAAATTCCGCTATTGCTGCTTTTCCAATACAGATCTTCATTATTCCAATAAGAAATGGTATAAAGTAAATTCTTGTGAAGATTTTGAACCTGTAAAAGAAAATGCAAAATGATTTTTATTAATATCTTATTAAGACAGTAATAATAAGTCTAAAACAGAAGACAATTAAATATCAGAAAATATAATTAAAAAATGATTTCAAATAGATTTATTTTGACAAAGTTCCCGTTTTATAAACAACCCGATGCCAAAGACTGTAGCCCACTTGCCTTAGAATAATCTCCAAATTCTAATCGTAAAATCATTTCGTTATTGTAAGCTTAATATTTATTTTATAGGCAACGAAGTTCACTAATAAGTTAATTCAGAACCTATTTATATGTAAAATAGTATTAATTACAGGTTTTTGAAAACATTCATGCAACCAGTTGATTATAAGTGTTTTAAAATCGTGTTTTGAGCTATCAATTTATAAATCTATAAAGTAAATACTATGAATTTTGTATTTCGTTACATAGGTTTGTGAGTAGAAAATCAAAATAAGCGGAATCCGAAAAGCTAATGAGTAGGAAAATTTAATACATTATTTTATGAAAAAGTTAGAAAGTTTAAAGTTGAAAAAATTCAAAATGCAAAAAGTAAAAGGAGGAAAGTTAGCATTTGATCCTTATACTTATGGAGCTGACACTACCTTTAACGGAACAGTTTATGTTACTGACACCGTTATAAAAGATGTGAACACAGCTGGTGTGTAAAAATTAAAATAGGCTATTTGTAGCAAAAATACAAATAGTCTAATTTTATGATTTGACATTATGATAATTATTTTTAGTAAAAATTACGGAGAGAATACAACAGATGATGTTTTAAATTGGTTGCATCATCATAAAAAAAACAATGAAGTAATAGTTCGAATAAATGGTGATGATTTACTACATAAAGACTTTTATATTGACATTTCCAATTCTGAATTTAATTTTAATAATCAAAAAATTGATAACCAAATTGTAAATACTATTTGGTTTAGGCGCACTTTTGATGAAGATTTTATAAATATTGAACCTTTAATTTTTAATGAATTTTATAACAATAGAACTCTACAAAATCATCTATTATCCGAATTAGGAACAATATACAGGTATTTAGAATCGTTTTTAGACAATTCAGTTTGGATAAACAAATACAGTGAAAGTCTAAATAAACTGAAAACTCTTAAACTGGCTGAAAAACATGGTCTAAATATACCACACACATATATAACTAACAAAATAGAGATTATTAACAAATTAGTAACAGAAAAAAATCTAATTACAAAGCCAATAAGCGATGCTGTAACATTTTATGATACTGATTCTCATTATATGATGTATACAAGTGAAGTAAGTGAGATTAAAAAAGAGGGCTATATTTTTCCTACCAAAGTTCAAAATAAAATAGAAAAGAAATTTGAACTTAGAATATTCTACATAGATGATGTTTTTTATTCTATGGCTATATTTTCTCAAAATGATAATAAAACAAAGGTGGATTTTAGAAATTATAATGTAAAAAAAGGAAATAGAAATGTACCATATCAACTACCCATAAATATAGAATTAAGTTTAAAAAAATTAGTTAAAGAATTAAATCTAAAAACTTGCTCGATAGATATGCTAGTTTCAAAAGATGAAGAGTACTATTTTCTTGAAGTAAATCCTGTAGGGCAGTTTGGAATGGTTTCCAAACCATGTAATTATTATTTAGAAGAACAGATGTCATTGTTTATATTAAAAAATTATGAAAAAAATAGAAACGAAATTAAAAAATAAAAAACTTCCTCTTTGCTATTGGAACATACAAAAAAAAATGTCAAAAAAAAATTTGAGTGATATTG
>NZ_JBAVFG010000046.1:0-5772 GCF_049588135.1 Kaistella sp.
GATTATGTAGAAATTATGAACTCATAATGGAAACCTCTGAAAATATGGTCAAATTATCCGCCATAAAATTTTTACTGAATAAAATTTAAACAGGCTCTTAGAAAATGAGAAATTACTTCTGCCCATTTTTGCAAATCGGGAAGCCAGCCTATTGTTCCGTAAGTCGTATAAACGATATCGAATTTTTGATGCAAAACATCCGGTAAATCATAAACATCTGAAACAATGAATTTGGTATCTGTCCCGCATTTTTCCTTTAAATCTATTGCTGCTTCAATTGCTTTATCAGACAAATCAATTCCTGTAACTTTCGCTCCCAATCGAGAAAGCGAAATAGAATCTTGACCGAAATGGCATTGCAAATGCAGAATTTTTTTTTCTTTAATTTCACCCAAAAGATCCAACTCAATAGAATTTAAAGAACTTCTACCTTTTAAAAATTCATCAACAAAATAGAAATCAGATTTTAAATGCGTTTCTACTTTTGCATTCCATAATTTACGATTGATGTCGAGATAATTTTCCATTATTTCCAAATTAAAAATAAAGTTCCAGCAATAATTAAACTTGCGCCAACTGCCGTTTTCCAAGTTAATGTTTCTCCTAAAAATATGACGGCAAATATGATGGTTAAAGCTAAACTGAGTTTATCAATTCCTGCCACTTTCGAGACTTGTCCTATTTGTAATGCTTTAAAATAAAAGACCCAAGAGAGACCAGTCGCAAATCCAGAAATCGTGAGGAAAATCCAGTTTCGAGATGATAATTCTCCGATTGCTCGATATTCATTTCGAAAAAAAACGATCATCCAAATCATCACCAAAACCACAACTGTCCGAATAGCTGTCGCTAAATTAGAATTTACATTTTCAACTCCAATTTTGGCAAAAATTGCAGTAGCTGCTGCAAATAAAGCGGAAAGTAAAGCATAAATCCACCACATTTTTTTGGTAATATTTTCAAGAATTAATTGAAGATCATTTGTTAGATTAACTTTCGTTAGAAAATACAACTTCATGATAAATAGAATCTCTCAACACAAAAATAGGTTAAAAAATAAAATTAAAAAAAGGGAATTTGGCAGCAAAACCTTGTCTTTATCTGAAATGATTCATTTTTTTTAAGAATCTGAAATTTAAGAAGGAATAACAATTGAAGTATAAAGACTGTAAATATCCCAACCTAATAATTCATACAATGACTTGCCTTCTTCTGTTGCCACTAGAAAATTATTGAAAATACCTTTCGATAAAGCTATTTTCTCTAGTTCCTTCATTACAAAAGTTGCTAGACCTTTTCTTTGATGATTAATTTCTGTGGAAATTCGATCATAAATTGCTAAATCATCAACAAGAACAACTCGACCAATTGATGATAGTTCTCCTTTTTTAGTCACAATTTTAATAACAAAAGTGGAATTGTAATTTTCATATTCCAATCTATAATCTTCATGCAAACTAACATTTGGAAGACTCATTGGATGAAAGCAACTCATCATATAACCTTGCGGCTGAACTTGCCATTTCTCAGGAATTAAATTTTTAAAACGCTCAAAAGAATTACAGACTTTCAGAAAAACCCAAGGCTCAAAAATAGTTTCTGACAATTGCAAAAAATCAGAATTAATATCAGAAAAAACATATCTCGATTTTTGCTTTTCATCATTAACATCTACTTTAAAACCTGATTTGTACTGAATTGGCAAAGCCAGATTTCTTGACAAAGACCAACCTTTTAGCCATTTTTCTAATATCTCGTTAGAAATTTCTTTTTCCAATTTTATGAGTTCAAAAATTCTTTAATCGAAACTGTTTTCTGTTCGCCGTTTTCCAGATTTTTCACGGTAATATTTCCTTCCGAAATTTCCTGTTCGCCGAAGAAAACCAAATTTGGAATTCCTTTTTTTTCGGCGTAAGTAAATTGTTTTTTCAATTTTGCAGATTCTGGATACAATTCTGCAGAAACTCCTTTTGCCCGAAGTTGACCAATAATTTTCATCGCTGCTAAAGATTCATTTTCACCATAATTGGCAAAAAGATATTGTACTACATTTATGGAATTTGCGGGAAATAATCCGAGTTCTTCCATCACCAAATAAATTCGGTCAAGACCAAAAGAAATCCCAATTCCAGGAATATTTTTCACTCCGAAAACTTCGGTTAAATTATCATATCTTCCACCACCGCCAATGGAACCCATGGCAACATTATTGGCTTTCACCTCGAAAATTGCTCCAGTATAATAATCTAAACCACGCGCTAAAGTGATGTCGAATTTTAAATTTTCGGAAGAAATTCCTAAATCTACACATTTAATTAAGACAAATTCTAATTCTTCTACTCCACTCTTTCCGATTTCATTTCCTTGGAATTTTTCTTTTAACTGTACTAAATTTTCGAGTGCATTTTCACTTTGATTAAATAGAAAATCTAATTTATCAATTGATTCTTGAGAGATGTTTTTTTCTAATAATTCTTTAACGACTCCTTCTTTACCAATTTTATCCAATTTATCGAGTGCAACGGTAAAATCAATCAATTGTTCCGAAATTCCTGCATATTCTGCCAAACCTGAAAGGATTTTTCTATTATTCAAATGAAGTGTAACCGGAATTTTTAATTCTGAAAAAGATTTCAAATACAATTGAACCAACTCTATTTCCTGCCACAAACTCTCACTTCCTACGACATCAGCATCGCATTGATAGAATTCACGAAAACGCCCTTTTTGTGGACGATCTGCTCGCCAAACTGGCTGAATCTGATACCGTTTAAAAGGGAAAGTCATTTGCCCGTGATTCATAGCAACATATCTTGCAAATGGAACTGTTAAATCATAGCGCAACGCTTTCTCTGAAATTTGCGAAATCAGTTTTTGCGAATTTTTAGCCGCCCAATCTTCATCTTTTGTTTTCGAAGCGTAGTCACCAGAATTTAAAATCTTAAAAATCAAACGATCTCCTTCTTCACCATATTTCCCCGTTAAAGTGGATAAGTTTTCGAAACTTGGCGTTTCTAAAGGCTGGAAACCAAATAGTTCAAAATTATTCTGTAAAGTATTGATAATGAATTTTCTTCGGTAAACTTCTTCGGCGGAAAAATCTCGGGTTCCTTTTGCTAAACTTGGCTTCATATTTAATGAGAAATAAGTGATAAGTAATTGCTTGCAAAAATAGGGAAATGAAAAGGATTTCTGTTTAAATCAGAAATTAAAATCATTGAAATTTATTGAAATTCAAGCTTTAATTATTATTTTCGCTCAGTTTAGAATTGCAAAATAGGATTTAAAACAACTTTGTCAAAGTCAACAAAAACACTTCTGAAAACTTTGACAAAGTGGAATAAGTGTTCGCAAATTTTATACAGTTTCCAAAATTTCAATAATTTCTTCACCATAGTTTTCGATTTTATGTTTACCAAAACCTTTAATATCAAGTAATTCTTCTTTTTTAGCCGGTTTGTATTTTGCGATTGAGAAGAGTTCTTTGTTGGTAGCAATAAAATAAACTGGTAGTTTTTGATCTTTCGCTTTTTCCGACCGCCATAATTTGAGTAAATCAAGAATTTTAATTTCATCCAAAGAAAGTTCCACGTCTTGCTCTACACTATACTTCTGCGGTTTTGGTTCGTTGACCTGTATTTTCAATTCTTCATAATAAAGAACGACGGACCAATAACTTTCATCGTCTTTCACAAATGCAGTTTCGTATTTCAGAATATTATTTTCCTGAAGAAAATAGTCTAGAACCTTTTGGTCAGCAAAAATAAATTCGTCTGACAATCTTATTTTAAAAATCTTTACTTTCATGGTTTTAAAGTTTTTCCTCACCCCACCCCTCTCCAATAGAGAGGGAGAGGCGCGGTAATTATTTATACATTATTTACTGCCCAAAAGAAGAATTTCTTCTACCCGGATTTCGGTGATGTAATGCTTCACCCCTTCCTTATCATCCCAGTTGCGGTAAACAACTTTGCCTTCTACCGCAATCTCTTTTCCTTTTTCTACATACTTCTCCATAATATCGGCTAATTTACCGTGGACAACCAAATTATGCCATTGTGTTTCTTCCACTTTTTCACCAATAGCATTGGTGTAATGATCGGTGGTTGCTAAACTTACTTTAGCTAATTTTCCGTTTTCGAATTGTACGATTTCTACATCTTTTCCTGTTCTACCGATTAAGGTAACTTTGTTTCTTAGTGACATGGCTTTAAATTTTATAATTAAACATTAGAAACGAGTCTCACTGATCTTCCTCGAATCTCTGTTGCAAAGGTTCACCAGCTTTCAAAAATTAGTCGGTATGGAATCACTTAATATCGTTTGTATTCGTTTGTATCGTTTATATATTTAAAAATCAGTAAATTAAAATTTAATTTTTGAAGAATCTGTGATTCAACTTTCTAGGAAACTCTACCTAATAACCATAATCGGCAAATCAAAAAGTCCAAAAAGAAAAATATTAAAGACCATTTAAACATTCAGTGTAATATGAGCATGAGCGCACAAGAAAAATATAAAATCATTGTACAACCTTATCTTGAATAAAGAAATGAAAAATATTACGAAACCAAAATGGATGTAGAGATTGCGAAAATAAAAGCAGAATTTTTGTAAATAGCAGCTTGATTAGCGGCGACAATCCTCTAGTTAAAAGAAAATTGTTCCATCGGTAGAATCTCGGATAATCTAGAAGCATTAACTTTCGAACGGTACTTTTTACGAAGAATTTTATTGATGTTTTTAAGTGCACCGTTGGTACCTATTTTTATAGAATTTTCTGCAGAACCCAATAACCGACCATTTTTTTTGTAAGTGTCATAAGAAGCTTCGGCAAGTAACTCACCAGTCGCATTATAAATTTTCATGCTTACAACCACTTGATTCGAAAAAACATACTTCCCAAATCCCACTTTAAAATACTTCACTTTTGGAACTACTGCGTATTGCGCATTATTATTTTCACAAAACTCACTAATCAAACTTGTTTCTGCATCATCATAAGGAATATTATAATCCACACGAAGCAACTTATTACTTTTAGAAACACTGATCTGATCTGATAATGCAGAAAAAAAAGCAGAATAGGTTGGCTCTTTTATTTCTTCGATATCGGGAAAAATTTCAGGATTAAAATAAAGAATCTGGTAAGTTTTGGGATCTTTACTCAATAAGCTAGTTTGTGCGGAAAGCGCACAGCAAGCGGTTAACAGTAAAATGACTGTAAAATGTGTTCTAATTAAATAAAGATTTCTCATTGTTTCGTGTAATGCAAAGATACTGCCATCCAGCAACATAAGCAATAGGATTTTAAGATTTTTTTAACATTTATTAATAAATTTCCCATTTATAAAAGCAATAGTGCTTTTGAGATTAAATAAATAGTTGTACTTTTGCACCCGTTACATAATAATCATTAAAACAATATTGGAATGTACTTAACAACTGACAAGAAGAAAGAAATCTTCGCAAAACATGGAAAGTCTGACGCAGACACTGGAACAGCAGAAGGACAAGTAGCCCTTTTCACTTTCAGAATCAACCACCTTTCAGGTCACCTGAAAAAAAACCACAAAGATTACGCAACTGAGAGATCATTGGTACTTTTGGTAGGTAAAAGAAAAGCACTTTTAGATTATCTTAAGAAAAAAGATATTACTAGATATAGAGCTATTATCGCTGAACTTGGATTAAGAAAATAATCATTTTCCAAACAAAATTAAAGCAACTCCATTTCGAGTTGCTTTTTTTATGTTTAGTTTGGAAGTAGAT
>NZ_JBAVFG010000047.1:0-7879 GCF_049588135.1 Kaistella sp.
CGGTAAAAAAGATGAGACCACCGATCCCTACACGCCTAAACCACTTTTTAAATTTAGAATTTTGATCATTTTCCGGTTTGTGATTTTCCATTTTAAATTTTTCCCAAAATTACTTATTTATTTTAAATCTAAATAAAGCATTTATTGAAGGCTGAATTGATTATTAAATATCATATCTTTTATAAAAGCATGTTTTTGTAATTATTATTTTAATTGATTGCTTAAATTTTTCAGATTTGCGCAAAATCCTTATCTTTAGACCTCAACTTAATTAAAAAAATATGTCCAAGAAAAATAACGATTTCGGAATTGAAAAAACACTTAAAAATTTAGGAATTTCAAAAGAAAACAAAGGAGTTTCATCTGGCGGAAAATACTTTGCCAATGGCGATTTACTCGAAAGTTATTCCCCAACCGATGGCAAATTAATTGCCAAAATAAAAACAGCAAATTCAAAAGATTACGATAAAGTAATTGAAACAGCAAAGTCTGCTTTTCAAGAATTCAGAATGATTCCTTCGCCGAAAAGAGGAGAATTGGTTCGTCAATTTGGGCAGAAATTGCGTGAATACAAAGACGATTTAGGCAAATTGGTTTCCTACGAAATGGGGAAATCCTTGCAAGAAGGTTTAGGCGAAGTTCAAGAAATGATTGATATTTGCGACTTCGCAGTCGGACTTTCTCGTCAACTTCATGGTTACACGATGCATTCTGAAAGACCTGGTCATCGTATGTACGAGCAATATCACCCACTCGGAATTGTTGGAATTATTTCCGCTTTCAATTTCCCAGTTGCAGTTTGGTCATGGAACACGGCGCTTTCTTGGATTTGCGGAAACGTTACCATTTGGAAACCTTCGGAAAAAACGCCACTTTGTGGAATCGCTTGTCAAAATATTATCAACGAAGTTTTAAAAGAAAATAACCTTCCAGAAGGCATTTCGACAATGATTGTGGGCGATCACAAAATCGGCGATCAGTTGGTGAACGACAAAAATGTCGCCTTGATTTCCTTCACCGGTTCTACGAAAGTGGGAAGAATTGTTGGGACAAACGTTGCCAAAAGATTCGGAAAATCAATTTTAGAATTAGGCGGAAACAACGCTATTATTATTACCGAAAACGCCGATATGGATATGTCGATTATTGGCGCGGTTTTCGGTGCAGTGGGAACTGCGGGACAAAGATGTACTTCAACCCGACGATTAATCATTCACGAATCTGTTTATGATGAAGTGAGAAATCGTTTGGTAAAAGCGTACGGACAATTGAAAATCGGAAATCCTTTAGATGAAAATAACCACGTTGGTCCTTTGATCGATAAAGATGCGGTAAAACAATATCTTGATTCCATTAAAAAATGTAAGAAAGAAGGCGGGAAATTCGCAGTTGAAGGTGGTGTTTTAGAAGGCAAAAATTACGAATCAGGTTGTTACGTAAAACCTTGTATTGCCGAAGTTAAAAATTCTTACGAAATCGTTCAACACGAAACTTTTGCGCCGATTCTTTATTTAATCAAATATAAAACTTTAAACGAAGCAATCGCTTTGCAGAACGACGTTCCACAAGGTTTGAGTTCTGCAATTATGACTCAAAATCTTCGCGAAGCCGAATTGTTTTTATCACAAACCGGTTCCGATTGCGGAATTGCGAATGTGAATATCGGAACTTCTGGTGCAGAAATCGGTGGTGCTTTCGGTGGAGAAAAAGAAACTGGCGGCGGAAGAGAGTCCGGCTCCGATGTTTGGAAATACTACATGAGAAGACAAACCAACACCATCAATTATACCGAAAGCTTGCCTTTGGCACAGGGAATTAAATTTGATTTACAGTAAATTCTCTGATTCTACTAAAATTTAAAATATTAGAGATGTCAGTCTGAGCCTGTCGAAGACTTTTGAACAGAATGATATTCTATTATGTATATATATTAAAATGTTCTGATAATTCTTATTACACAGGAATTACAAAAGATCTACGCAGAAGAGTTGGCGAATATAATGATGGAGTAAACCCAACCTGTTATACTCATAAAAGATGACCTGTTCAATTGGTTTTTTCTTCCGAATTTATTGATGTTAATCTGGCGATTTTATTTGAAAAACAAGTAAAGGGTTAGAGTAGAAAAAAGAAAGAAGCAATCATAAACGGCGATTGGGATCAATTACCAGAATTATCTAAAAATAAAATGAAAAAATAAAGAAGGCTTCGACAAGCTCAGCCTGACAAAATTTAAAAGTAATTATAAAACTAAAAAATATGAATAACGCAATAGCATCTCATCCTGAACCAACCAATACGGTGAAAGAAACTTTGTCAAGACACCTGCTCGCAGACGGTTTCGATTTCGTGATGGATTTCGAAAAATCTCACGGTTCTTATATATATGACAGCAATTCGAAGAGAGAATTTCTCGATATGTTTTCCATGTTTGCTTCGGCTTCCATCGGTTACAACCATCCGTATTTAATGGAAAAATCAGCGTGGCTCGGGAAAATGGCGGTGAACAAACCCACTTTAGCAGATGTTTATTCCCAAGAATTTGCAGATTTCATGGACGTTTTCGAAAGAGTTGCGATTCCAAAAGAATTGCAATATTGCTTCTTCATCGAAGGCGGAACGATGGGCGTTGAAAATGCGATGAAAGCATGTTTCGATTGGAAAACCCGCAAAAATTTCGAAAAAGGAATTGATCATGAAGCCGGAATTTGTATTCATTTCAAACAAGCATTTCACGGGAGAAGTGGTTATACTTTGAGTTTAACCAATACTTCCGACCCGAGAAAATATCAATATTTCCCGAAATTCGATTGGCCAAGGATTATCAATCCACATTTGAATTTCCCGATTACTGAAGAAAATTTGGCAGAAACCATTAAAAATGAAAGTCTTGCACTTTTGCATATTGAAGAAGCAATTCTTTCAAATCCAGATAAGGTGGCATGTATTATTATTGAACCCATTCAAGCTGAAGGTGGCGACCATCATTTCCGTGATGAGTTTTTTGTGGAATTAAGAAAAATTTGTGATGATAACGAAATTCTATTAATCTTCGACGAAGTGCAAACTGGCGTTGGAATTACTGGAAAAATGTGGGCTTTCGAACATTTTTCTGCGAAACCCGATATTATCTCTTTCGGAAAAAAAGCGCAAGTTTGCGGAGTTTTGGCAAACAAAGAAAAATTCGATGAAATCCCAAATAATGTGTTTAGAGAAAGTTCAAGAATCAATTCTACTTTTGGCGGAAATTTCATTGATATTTTGAGATTTCAATTGATTTTAGAAGTGATTGAAAAAGAAAATTTGGTAGAAAATGCAAGAGTTGTGGGAGAATACTTACTTCTCGGTTTAGAAGGTTTAGCCCAGAAATATCCAAGTACAATTTCCAACGCAAGAGGAAGAGGTTTAATGTGTGCGATTGATTTGCCATCGGGAGAACTTCGCAACAAACTTATTAATTTATTGTATGAGGACGGACTGATTATTTTATCTTGTGGCGATCATTCCATCAGATTCCGTCCGCATTTAAATGTTACGACGACAGAAATTCAAATGGCACTCGATAAGATTGAAGCTGGTCTTGCGAAAATGTAATTGTAGAGATAAATTCAAGTACTTTTTTGTTTGTGTATTTTTGAATTTTTATTTGTTTTGATTCTTAACGAATGAAATACAATTGATTTTTGTAACTTTAACCATCGAAAACGAAATGAATTATGGAAAGAGAAACGAGAGTCGCGGTTTTTGAAAGTGAAAAACCCTCAGAAATTCAATTAGTGAAATCAAAATTAGATATGCAAAATATTGCAAGCTTTTTAAATGATAATTATATGTCTTTTACCACCACACCAACTGCAAACACCGTAAAGCTTATGGTGAATTTGCAAGATGAACAAAAGGCTTTTGAAATTATAGATAGGATGCTTAAAGAAACTGATTTTAACCATAATAATAACTAAAACCAAGTTCGTATTTTTAAATTTTACGTTTTACAGAAATCGAAATCTTGAAAAGGATTTCGATTTTTTTATTGTATCATTGGCATAAAAGCCATCCTAATCAATGAGGTTTTAAAAGAGAGAATCCCGAATGTTTTTGAAAAATATTAATTGGACGCAGGCTATAGCTTATCTTTCATCATTTTAATAAATACAGAAGGTTTTAAATCGAATTTCCTGCGGAAATGATCTGAAAAATTTTCAGCATTCGAAAATCCTGCTCTCGTAGCAAGTTCTTTTACATCCAAATTAATATATTTTATGTCATTTTTAAGATGATCGATAATATAATCTAAACGAAGATCGCTGATGTAAAGTGTGAAGTTCTTTCCTTTATAAGTATTGATAATTTTTGAAAAATAAGTAGAATTCGTTCCTAGTTCCTCGCTCAAAAGTTTTTGTGAAATTTGCGGATCGAGAAATTTGTTTTCATTTTCAAAAATCTCTAGTTGTTTTAGAATATTTTCAATAAAAAGAGGATTCAGACCGGGGATTTTATTATAAAATTCGTAATCGAACATTTGCTTTTGCTCAAAATCAGACGAATCTGTAATTAATTTTTCTTCCAGTAGATTTGCTTTATGATGTTGGGCAAAAATTTCTTCAAACCGTTTTTTATAATTTTGCTTTTCTTTATAAATGCGGTAACCAAAAAATAAGAAACCAGCCACCAAGAAAGTTAATAGGGTAAGGAAAATAATTCTTTGAGTTTCAAGCGTACTTTCAATTCTATTTTTTTCGGATTCTAGTTTTTTGGTATCATATTCTTTTACAATCCTTTGGTATAGATATTTATAGTTTTTTTCATAAGATCTATCGAGAAACATTAGTTTATTAATATACTCTAGTTGTTTTTCTTTATTTCCTGTGGAATTGTAATATTTAATTAAAACTTCATAAGCCGATCGGAATTGAGGATCGAGTTTTTGGGTTTTGTCGTAATGTTTATCGATTTCTTCCAGATATTTTATTGCCAACTTTTTTTTGCCAATATTCCAATAAGAAAGTCCTAAATAATAAACCTCGGTGTTATGTTCCCATTGATCATTATATAATCGAATAGCTTCAGATAATTTAGAAATGGCACTCTCATAGTTTTTCGAATAATAATCAATAATCCCTTCAGAAGTAATAAAATATGGAATGTATTGGGAAAGTTTATTGGCTTGAAGATAATCAAAAGCTTCTTTTAAAAGGACTTTGTTCTCTTTGAATTGACCCAATTTTGTATTGCAATCAATAAGACTCATCAGCGAATAAATATAATACATCTGATAATTTTTCCCCAAAGATGTTTTGTTCTGCAAATTATCTTTAAAAAATTTCAAACATATTAAAAGCTCTTTTTTAGCATCTTCATATTGCCCAAGATAAATTTTGTTCTGAGCAATGATGTAAATTGTTTTATTAAAGATATAAATATTACCATATTCCTGTGATAATCTATTGGCAACCAAAATATCATTGAGCGCTTTTTCATAAAATTCTTCAGACATACTGATATTGCCTCGATTAAGATAAGCATCAAGTAATATTTTTTTGATCTCAGATTTTTTACCTGTAATCAATGCGCTATCTGCATATTTTATATTTGAAGGATAAGTACTGGTAATACTTGCATATCGATAAGCATAAAATAAAGCTTCATTATTTTGTTCTCTTTTAGATTTTTTGATGTAGAAATTAATAAGTTCCCACATTTTTGTAGGATTATTACTATAGGTATCTATCTTTTTTTCAATTTCTTCATTGCTCAAATTTGAATTTAATACCGCTTGAGCATGAATATTTGAAAAAATATTAAGGGATAATAGAAGGACAATAGAGAAAATGTATTTCAGCTGCATAAAATCCTTAATGCTTGATTATTAGTAGTATAAGATATTTATATTCTTTTGTTTTGCAATTATACTGCTATTTTTTTAAAAAAACAGCAGATAATTTACAATATCCTTGTCATTTTTTATAAACTAACGGTTATTTTTTTTGCTTCATAACTGCTTTCTACAATACATTTGTCAAAATTAAAAGTATGAAAAAATTGACACTTATCATAGCCGTAGTTTTTACTACAATTGCTTTACAATCATGCAGACAATCTGATGATTTTTTATCACCTACAGAAGCAGCAACTTTAAAAAGAGTACAAGATTCTTCAAGTAATTCATTACAAAAGAACACTACTAATGTAAATACAGATCAAAACAATAGTGCAAATTTCGTGGAAGACGGAGAAATTTTACCGCCACCAAGAAAATAAGTACTTAATAAAATATTTTTTTTCATCAATTGTGTTTGTTCTTCCGTGGATTTATTCGCGGAAGATTTCTTTTTACAGTCAATTTCTATTGAAATTGAGCTAAAATAAACAAAATGACCGATGTGGAAATACAAATTAATACAGGTAAAAATAAATAATCTGCAATCTTTTAAAACTACAATTCGAAATTTTAGTTAATAGTCTTTTCTGCTAGAAAAGAGATTAAACAACTTATCAAAAAACAGAAATATACAATATAAAGGTTATCGTTTACTGTTGTATGTTAAACATATTGATTGTCAAATTTATAAAAAACGGTCAAAAAAAATAGAAAATTACCAAAAAATAAAATTTCAGATTTTAAAAATTCAATTCATTTATTTATCTTTGTGAAAATTCAGATTTTTATGGAAACCACTTATATAGAAACTCAGCAGATTACTTTTCAGGACTTCAAAAACCAGATCCTGGAAGATTATAAACTCGGGAGAATTTCCAGAGAAATGTCTTACCTCGGAAGAAGAGAGGTTTTAACTGGAAAAGCCAAATTCGGAATTTTTGGGGACGGAAAAGAATTGCCGCAATTAGCAATGGCAAAGGTTTTTAAAGATGGTGATTTCCGTTCTGGATATTATCGCGATCAAACTTTCGCCTACGCAATCGGTGCGGTGAGTGTTGAAAGTTTTTTTGCACAATTGTACGCCGATACCAATATTGAAAGAGAACCCGCTTCTGCAGGAAGACAAATGAATGGGCATTATGCAACAAGAAGTTTAAATGAAGACGGAAGTTGGAAAAACTTAATGGCGCAAAAAAATATATCTTCTGATATTTCCCCAACTGCCGGACAAATGCCAAGATTATTAGGATTGGCGCAAGCTTCAAAAATATATAAGTCAGTAAAATTTGAAGGTTCAGAAAAATTTTCAAACTCAGGAAACGAAGTTGCTTTCGGAACAATTGGCGATGCTTCCACTGCGGAAGGACATTTTTGGGAAACTTTGAACGCCGCTTGTGCGCTTCAAGTTCCGATGATTGTTTCAATTTGGGATGATGGTTACGGGATTTCTGTGCCAACGCATAACCAAAGAGCAAAAGCAGATATTGCCGAAATGCTTTCAGGTTTTCAAAGAAAAGAAGGTGAAAATCAAGGTTGTGAAATTATTCAGGTGAAAGCTTGGGATTATCCATCGCTGTTAGATGCTTATGCGAAAGCCGAACATTTTGCAAGAACAGAAAGTGTTCCTGTCGTTGTTCATGTGATCGAAGTTACGCAGCCACAAGGACATTCAACTTCTGGTTCTCACGAAAGATATAAAGATGAAGAGCGTTTGAAATGGGAAGGCGATTTTGACGGATTGGTAAAATTCAAAGAATGGATTTTAGATTATTCAATCGAAATTGAAGGTGCAGAACAGCAATTAGCAACGGCCGAAGAATTAGATCAAATAGACTCTGAAGCAAAGAAATTTGTGAAAGACGGTCAGAAAAAAGCTTGGGAAGATTATCAAAAAACCATTCAGGATTTGAAAAATGTTTTGCTTCCTTTAGTTGAAAATTTAAAATCTCAAAACGCCGAAGTTTCAGCTGAACTCGATAAATTCAATAAAGTGATTTCTGT
>NZ_JBAVFG010000048.1:0-5794 GCF_049588135.1 Kaistella sp.
GGTCTATTTTTAGTCGGGACATTTGCACTTGCATCCGCACAAACTATTTCTTTTGACAAAACCGTTTACGAATATGGGAATGTTGCAGTTGGTGCTGATGGACACAGAGTATTCATCATTAAAAACACAGGAGACAAACCTCTTATTATTTCACGAACCCAAGCATCTTGTGGTTGTACAACTCCCGAGGTTACAAAAGACCCAATCATGCCTGGGAAAACTGCTGAATTAAAAGTAGGTTACGACACCAAGATTGTAGGTCCTTTTACAAAGATTATTGAAGTTTATTCAAATGATGCTGAAAACAGCAGATCTGTAATTACCATTAAAGGAAATGTAGGAGATGCAGCTGCTACAATTGCTCCACAAACAGCGATTAAAACAGAAGCGAGAGCGATGAGTGCACCACAATCTATGAAAGTTACTCCAGCAGCCAAAAAAGAAACAATTAAAAAATCAGAGCAATTATAATTTGTTTTAAACAAAATAAAAAATTAAAATCATTTCGTCATTGAAATGATTTTTTTTATTTTAGTACAAATATTAAAGGTATGGATTTAGATTTTAGCGCTAATTTCATTGTGAAAGGAAAATTTTCCATTGATAATTTCCCAACAGAATATGAAGGCAAACTTTCAAAAGACGATGCAAAAAAAATGCTGGACAAGGAGAAAGAAAAACTCAGTGAACTACAGGAAAGGTTATATAGCGATGGCAGCAAATCTATTCTGATTGTTTTGCAAGCCATGGATGCTGCAGGAAAAGATTCTTTGATCAAGCATGTTTTCGGTGGTGTAAATCCGCAAGGTTGTGAAGTAACGAGTTTCAAAGCGCCGAGTTCTAAGGAATATGCTCACGATTTTTTATGGCGCCATTATATTGCACTCCCTGAAAAAGGAAAAATTGGAATTTTTAATAGAAGTCATTATGAAAGTGTCTTGGTTTGTAAAGTTCATCCCGAATATAATCTAAACGAAAAAGTCTGGAAATCGACTGATGATTTTGATAATGAATTCTGGAAAAACCGCTACGAAAGCATCAGAAACTTTGAAAAAACTTTAACTGAAAACGGAACTACGATTATCAAAATGTTTTTAAACGTTTCCCAAAAAGAACAGAAGAAAAGACTTCTGGAGCGGATTGACGAAACGAACAAAAACTGGAAATTCTCAGTAGGCGACTTACCAGAACGCGAATTGTGGAGCAAATATATGGCCGTATACGAGGAAGCAATCAATGAGACTTCTGAAGATTATGCGCCGTGGTACGTCATTCCTGCAGATCATAAATGGTTTACAAGAGTTGCCGCGATACAAATCATCATTGATGCTTTAGAAAAAATGGATTTGCAATACCCGAAACTTTCTGCAAAAGACAAGGCGGGTTTGCAAGAAGCGAAAAGGCAATTGGAAAGCGAATAGGTTTTTGAGTTTGGAATTTCGATTTTATTTAAAATACATTAGATTTTTTGACGGTAATCGACGTAGATGCAGATATTTAAAAAAAAAGGATTGCGTTCAAACCATAAAGATTTTGAAGATTCCATTCAAATTCTCTGCGCTTCATCTGTTGAAAAAATGGATTTTATTGTAACTCGAAACACGAAAGATTTTAAAGGAAGCCAAATCCCAGCATTTAATCCAGATGAAATAATTTCTTGAAACTACTGAACTTGAAACCTTAAATCTAAAAAACCACAAGAAAAACTATAAGCCGGATTCTGTAATTTCGTCGAAACGAAAACGCTTGTTATTTATCTGCGCTTTACATTGCTGCAAAACTTGAGCTGTTTACCCCTCGGTTTTTGGAGCGAGCCGCTCCTATTTTTCATTGCTGAAAAAAATCCGATATACTTAACATTGCACCGCAAAGAGTTTACCTGGTTTCACTATAAATTAATATACATACTTTCTGCTGCACTGGTCCTGATCTCGCGACCGACGGGCGTTACCCGCTTTGCTGCTCTGTGGTGTCCGGACTTTCCTACCCCAATTTCTTGGAATCAACAAGCCGTTTTTCTTGTGGATGGCAAAGATAGTAAAAAATGAAAGATTTGAGAGGTAAGATAAAAAAATTGACATTCCAGATTCTTTGTTTTTCGAGCGCATTTTACAAGGACACTTCGATTAATTTTTAATATTTTTGAATTATGAATTATTTTGAAATTATTAAGTCGGTTTTGGAGCGCTGGTACGAAGGACTTGCACAAGCAACACCGAAAATTATTGTTGGCGTTTTGGTGTTCATGTTTTTTTTAACAATGAGTTCCTATTTAAGTAAAATATCAGTAAGGATTTTCCAAAAATTTTTTCCAAAAAGCAAGAATAGCTCAATTGTCACTTTAATTAAAGCGTTCAAATTCCTCATCATTCTTTCGGGGACTTTTATCGCCTTAGAAATAATGGGATTGGGAAGTTTTGTTTTGAAATTTATTGGGAGTCTCGGTGTTGCAGGGGTTGTAGCAGGTGTAGCTTTGAAAGATTTGGTATCCTCCATGTTTTCTGGGGCTTTGGTTAGCATTGATAAATCGTTTGCAAATGGCGATTACGTTTCTATTAAAGAGGTAACTGGCGTTGTAGAAAAAATCGGATTTTTGACCACGAAAATTATTACCGACGATGGCAAAAAGGTTTTCGTACCTAATCAATTAATTTTCAGCGCTCCTTTTACTAATTACTCGTCTTCTGGGCAGCGAAAAATCTTTCTAGATTTGCAAGTTTCTGGCAATCAAGATTTAGAAAAGACAAGGGAGATTATTTTAGATGAAATAAAAAGCTTTGATTTTACCGATCATATTGAAGAATCTCAAGTCATTACTATAAAACAATCTTCGGATATTGTCTATTTTCAAGCCCGATTTTTTATGAAAAGTGGCGAAAACGTAACAAAGGTAAGAAGTGAAGCATTACTGAAATTGAGAGAAAAACTGAATGAATCTGCGATTGAACTGGCCTCTCAAAACTCAGTTGATTCGTCTTCAAAATAAGAACATCTCTATTGATAATGAGTTTTCTTATAGAATTTTTAAACAAAAAAAAAGAGGATACTGAATTAACAGCATCCTCTTCTATTGATCTGATTTCTGAATTATTTCTTAATCATTAATTTTTCAGATAATTTTTCACCGTTTTTCATTTCGATGTTCAAAATATAATTTCCGTTGATCAATTTTTCTACATTAATTTTACCATCTTTTGCTACGTTTCCTGTATTTACTAATCTTCCTATAGCATCATAAATCGCATAAGAGGCACTTTCAGATTTATTCATTTTAATGCTTACTTCATGTTTCGCTGGATTAGGATAAATTGAAATATTTTTCAATTTATTCTCTGTAGTTGCTAACTCTCCTTTTTTTACTTTAAAGAAAGAAGAATTCAGGGCGAAGTAAATATTACCTACTGCTTTTACCATAATTCTTGCAGAAGCAATATCTTCGTTTGGAAGATTTACCGTTGCAGAACCGTTATTTGGAACATTTTCCGCAAGAACTACATCGAAATTTGCTCCATTGTCTTTTGATAAAAGAATAGTCACATTCTGAGTATTTACAGGAGCCACATCTGTCCCTGCGACATCCCAAGTTATGATCATTGGTTCCTTACCATCAAATTCAATATTTGCAGTTTGCGAAGTCACCTTGAAGGGACCTGCATTTGCAACAGTTACCAACATTTGACCTCTTGCAGATTGGTTTCCTGTCACTTTGTTATCATTCACCAAAAGGGAAAAATTTAAATTTCTTGCAACACTTGGAGTTACTTCCCATTTCGGAACAAGATTATTTGCCAGAATTGAACTCATTACAGGAAAATATCTTGAAGGAGACTCTGTAGGAGAAAAAGAACGATAAACTGGTCCGCCTGTAGCAGTAGAAACGGGAGGCTGTGTATTACTTGTACTATCTAATTGCTCCCATAAATAAGTAAGGGGATCATTGTCTGGATCTGTACCAACACCAGTCAAAACAAAGGCAGTACTTTTTGGAATCGTATAGTTTAAGCCTGCATCTGCAGTAGGAACCTGATTGTTATTTGGCGTTTTTACAGAACAATCTGTTGGCCTTTGCAATACGGTATAAACTTCTTTTACCGTTGCAGAATGAAAATAAGGATCACTATGTGCTTGAATATCATTAGTGCCGCAAATTCCTGCATAAGCCATAATTGTAGAACCACCTCCTGGTTCAAATGCAGTGGCACTGTTTGCATTACCAGAACATGATCCTGTAGCCGCTCTAAAGGTATGATTCCCTCCAAATTGGTGACCCATTTCGTGTGCAACATAATCGATATAAAATGCATCATTTATTGGTGCTGGCAAACCTGTAACTCCACCGGCTTTATTAGATTTACAAATACATCCTAAGTAGGCAACTCCACCACCGCCAGTAGAAAACACATGACCTACATCATAATTCGCAACCCCAATTACAGTATCTACCGTAGTTTGGTTCTGACCAAGCATTGTGCCTCCGTTATTATTGGTATATGGGTCTGTAGCTGCGTTTAAGTAAATTAATTGATCATTATTATCAACCATAACAGTGGTAACAGAAAAAGATTTTTCATATACTCCATTTACTCTTGTCATTGCTACCACCATTGCAGCCATCACTTTAGGTACGGTTCCGCCGTGATATGTACTATATTCTCCTGTTGCGGCTAAAGCGAGACGGTATGTTCTAAATTGTCCATCGGAAACAAGTGGAGCTTTCATTCCTAATCCGTCAGATTCTGCTTCGGTCACTCCTTCAACTTTACAATCAAAAAGTCTGTCATTTACCGGCAAATCTTTTCTCTTATAAAGAATATAACTAGAGTTGTCTTTGGTATAACTATCCAAATAGCTTACTTCCCAACCATCAAAATACATTGCACTGACTCCACTATCCGGAGTCACACTGAAACGCACAGAGTTTAGTGGATTGTTTTTATCGATTCCTACATAGGATCTGAGTTCAGGATATTTCGCCTGCAAACCAGGTTGCATTACCGAAGCTTCCTGTACGATGTAAGATCTAAATTTACCATCAGCATCAGGAAAAGTGATTGTATGACTTTGATCTGGAGAAAATCGTTGAGGAACTTTTGCTAAATCGTTTTTCAGTTTTTCGATATTAAGTTGATAAACTGAGAATTCTTTTGGTTTTGAATCTCTTGCTGTCAAATTTTCTTTTGGTACAACATTATTTTTCGACCAATAGTTTTGTCCGAAACCTAATGCAGCAAACATTAAGCACGAAAAGGTAAAGATTTTTGTATTCATAAATTTTGATTAATGATTTTTTTGATATTTAATTATTATATTTTTCACGTTAACTTTCGTTAATAATTTTACGAGTACACTGGGAGAAGCCCTACTCAATTTTAGTATCTCTGGATTAGAAAATTCGACAACTTCTATATAAAGAATACTATTCTTAAGTAAGATTTTCTTAATTTCTATATCATTCGTATTTTTCAAAACAGGTTTAAAAACAAGATAAGACTCATCCTCATTCATAGTCGGTATGGGCGCCAATCGACTTCCTTGTGTTTGGGAATGAATTATGGAATAAACAGAATCTATTTTTTTCTGAGTATCAAGCACCAACCAACTCTCAGAAATAAGCGGATAGCTAAAATGGTTCACTTCTTCGAAATCTATAGAGACTTCTGTAGAGTTTGCACTCTGGGAAATACAACCCAAAAGAGACATCAGCAATAAGGTGAAAATATATTTCATGAAATTTTATTATTTGTAAATATAGGAATTTTACCAAATATCGAAATACTATTTCATCAATAAAAAC
>NZ_JBAVFG010000049.1:0-14744 GCF_049588135.1 Kaistella sp.
GCAAATGTATAAAGTTTTTGTGAATGAAAAAAAATTATCGATTAGTAAATATCCTGAAGAGGTAGAAAAGAAACTTCGATATGAAGGTTTTTCGACTTTAGAAATTGCAATCGATCTTTTGGAAAACACCTCTTGCCCAGAACTTAATATTTACGGTAATGATCTTGAAGATATTTGGGAAGATTTCACCAACATGTTTAAAGTAATTGAAGCTGCGGGCGGTGTGGTAAGCAATCAAAAAGAAGAGATTTTGTTTATTCGCCGATTGAATAAATGGGATTTGGCAAAAGGAAAAATAGAAAAAGGCGAATCTCTAGAACAAGCTGCATTGCGCGAAATAGAAGAAGAAACTGGGCTTAAGGAACTTATTTTAGAAGATTATATCAACACTACTTTTCACATCTATACTGAAAGAAATGGTGAGAAAATACTGAAAACAACTTATTGGTTCAGAATTAGTTACGCCGGGAACTCAAAGCCAATCCCACAAATCGAAGAAGGAATCTCTGAAGTTTCATGGAAAAATGAAAAACAAATTATTGCAGAAGTTTTTCCAATGACCTTTGAAAACATCAAACTCATCCTTACTGATTTTTGGAATAAAGGCTAATCGATGAATTCTAAAATCTGTTCTAAAGCAATTCCACGGGAAGCTTTTAATAAAATATTTTTGGATTCTATCTTATTGCTTTTTAGATAATCCGAAAGTTCTTTTGAGTTTTGATAAGATTTCGAAAGATGATTTACTTTTTTAAATTCATTTCCTACCGTAATAATTTCATCAAAATGAAGAGAATTCGCAAGATTGATAATCGCTTGATGTTCCTTTTCTGATTCCTTACCCAACTCCAACATATCCCCGATGACAATGGTTTTGCTTCCACTAAAATTGCTGAAATTTTTTAAAGATTCGACCATCGAACTCGGATTCGCATTATAAGTATCCAGCACAAAAGTTTTTCCGTTTTTTTCTACCACCTGTGAACGCATATTGGTTGGCAAATAATTTTCGATCGCATTTTTGATTTGGTTAAAATTTAAGTCAAAATAGAAACCTATACTTGCCGCAGCACAAAGATTAGTGAAATTATAATTTCCTGTAAGCTTTGATAGCGCTTGATTCCCTTGGTAACTTACCCCAACTGAATTGTCTTTTGAAAACTCCTCAAATTGATAATCCGAAGCATCTGTTCCGAAAGTAATTTTGGGTTGATACCCTTCTGTTTTTTCAACTTGAATGAGATCATTTTCGTTCACCAAAATCGTTTGTGAATTATTTTTTAAATAATCATATAATTCTGATTTCCCTTTAATCACTCCTTCGAAACCGCCGAATCCTTCGAGATGCGCTTTCCCAAAATTGGTGATATATCCCAGATTAGGTTGTGCGATATCACAAAGCAATTCGATTTCTTTTTGATGATTTGCGCCCATTTCGATTACTGCAATCTCGTGTTCTGGTTTTATCGAAAGTAAAGTTAGTGGAACACCGATATGATTATTGAGGTTTCCAAAAGTATATTGCACCTTATATTTCTGTGAAAGCACCGCATGAATAATCTCTTTGGTCGTGGTTTTACCATTACTTCCAGTTAAGCCAATCATTGGAATTTCTAGTTGATTTCTATGATGTTTTGCAAGATCTTGCAGAAATTTCAGCGTTGATGGAACATAGAAAATATTTTTGTTTTCATTTTCAAATTCCTTTTGTTCCACAATAACTGCCAACGCACCTTTGTCAATGGCATTTTCAGCCAATTGCGCGGCATTAAAAGTTGCTCCAGAAAAGGCAAAAAACACATCGTTTTTTTCAATAGTTCTGCTATCGATTGTTACTTTGGCACATTTTAAAAAAATCGGATAAAAGGAGATTGCATTCATAGGGGTCAAAAATAAAAAATCCTTCTGCATTAACAGAAGGATTTTTTAAATATTTTAATAAATTTTATCTTTTCGTTCTTCCTTTCCCGTTTGATTTTGCATCTTGTGACACACGGAAACCAACCCATGCATAAGCTTTTCCTTCATCACGGTATCTTCTTTGTCCCGG
The DNA here is from genome assembly GCF_049588135.1 of Kaistella sp. Lineage (GTDB taxonomy): Bacteria > Bacteroidota > Bacteroidia > Flavobacteriales > Weeksellaceae > Kaistella. The sequence continues at coordinate 2,051 of NZ_JBAVFG010000049.1, forward strand.
ATCAAGCCAGTAAGCTGCATCTAACCAAGAACCACCTTTCACCACTCGAACTTCATTCGATACTCTGGTCGTTCTAGAGGTTTTATCTTTCTGAATTATTACTCTACCTCTACCATCAACAATAAATCTTTTATCTTTAGAATTATACATATTGTAGCCTAGTGTAGAACTGTCTTCTGCTTTACCGTAACCGGCATCTAATGAAGATTGAAAGTCACCATCTCGGAAGTTTCTGTTATCTGCAACCACTTCTCTTTCATACTGACCTGGTAATCCTTTATAAATTAATTGACCATTGGCTAAGGTATCGTATTTAGGAGTGCTTATTTTTCTGATTGTTCCATCCGCATTTCTCACTACTTCTTTGGTTACATTTCCTCTAAAATAATTAAAATCGCTAGCTTCTTCATCGATAATTGGTCGATAAACATCTGCAGTCCATTCTGACACATTACCATACATCCCAAAGATTCCTAAATTGTTAGCAGGATATTGTTTTACGTCAGCTGTCATGGGGGAACCATCATTTTTCCAACCAGCAACTCCGGAATAATCCCCTCTTCCTTGTTTAAAGTTTTCTAAATACATTCCGCGGTTTCTACCTTTCGTACCTTTCAATTGTTCAATTTCCGGCTTTTTGCTTGTATAAAGATTGTATTCTCTTTCTTTTTGCATTCCAAGCGCTGCAAATTCCCATTCTACTTCTGTTGGAAGACGGAATTTTGCAACAACTCCAGAATTTGCATTTCTGTTGGCAGCAATAAGTCGTTGATTACTTGTTCTAATACCAGTCTTCTGCTGCAAGCGTTGTTTATTGATATAGGTTTCCATTTCAGGATCATTTCCTTTATATTTATCTAATGTAAAGGCACCTGCACCTTGATTATTCGAATCATTAGTGTACAAATCTCTAGAAACAATGCCTTGTTTCATCAATTCTTTTTCAGTCGCTCTGTCCGTTAACCATTCGCAATATCTTGATGCTTGCAGCCACGAAACTCCAACTACAGGATAGTAGTCATACTCTGGTGACCGAAAATAGGTTTCTGCAAAATCGTTTCTAGATAATTTATTATTCCAAACTAAAGTGTCTGGAAGTGCACCATTATAAATTTCTTTAAAATTAGGATCAGATGGAGGGAAAACATATTTTAACCAAGTTACATATTCTCTATATTCGTAATTGGTAATTTCAGTTTCGCCGATAAAAAAAGAACTCACCTGCATTCTTTTTGGGGTATTGTTCCAATCATGCATTACATCATCCTGAACCAATCCCATGGTAAATGTTCCACCTTCTACATAGACCATTCCTGGCCACCCTTTTTGTGTTTGTTGTTTTCCGGTAAAGAACCAACCTTTCGGATCGTTCGCTTTCCAACCAGTTTTACTTATAAATTGCTTTTTCGTGCCCCCACCATTTTTCACGTTGCCGCCTCCACCGCAACTTATCAAAAGAACGGTTGAACTTAGCGCCATTATTGTAAACAACTTTAGTTTAGTCATAGTAAATTTAGAATTTATCAAGGTACAAAGAAAAAATAAATTATTTAATAAATCAAATTAAAGATTGATTTTTTTGCAAAACGTTAACAATTTAATTTTATTGTATCATATTATTATTTAATAATTTTCGTTTAATTTGTAACTGGCAAATTAACCCGCATAATGAAACGCAATTTAACTCTTTTTTTAGTATTTTTATTTAGTTCTATTTCCTTTTCACAAACCACCAAAATAGATTGGGAAGGAAGCACCGTCATTGATTACGGAAGTAGCAAAGTTACTGTTCCTTTCTTTAAGAACGAAAGTTTCGCGTATGAAGATGGCGGGGTTTATCTAAGAATGGTAGAAAAACAATCTGCTAACGACCGAAAAGTCACCAATTTGGTTTGGGAAAAAACATCCTCAAAAGAACTTTTCGACCTTAATGTCTACAGTCTTCCTACCGAAGATCAATCTGAAGTAAGTTATTATACCAATCCTTATACGCAAGAAAAAAGCACTAGTATTCGAGTAGCTACTTTAAAGTTTGAAAAAGGCACGATTTACCGACTCCATTCTTTCAGCATCGTTAATGTTGAGAAAAATGTGCAAAATAAAAATGGGATAAGTAAAATAGGAACTTCTGAAAATCCATTAAAACAAGGGAATTTTTATAAAATTAAAGTTGATAAATCAGGTGTTTTTAAAATCACAACAAAATTCCTGAAAGACAATGGAATTAATCCTGCCAACATCAATCCTAAAAACTTTAGAATATATGGAAATGGTGGATTGATGTTGCCAGAGTATAATAAAGATTTACGTTTTGATGCTTTACAAGAAAATGCAATACAGGTTTTCGGTGAAGAGGACGGCGTTTGGAACGAAGATGATTATGCTCTTTTCTATGCTCAAGGTCCTAATGGTTATAATCTGTACAAAAGCGGGAGTGGCAGCGGGAACAGAAGAATAGAAACACGAACTGATAAATCCAATAACTTCATCAATATTTATGAAGATTCAGCCTACTATTTCATCAATTTTGACACCGGTCCAGGAAAGAGAATTCAACCAAGTGATGTACCTACTAATTCACCCGTAATTTCTCGTTATGATGAATACCAATACATTAATGAAGAAAAATTTAATTTAATGAGAATTGGCAGAATCTGGACTGGTGATGCTTTTAATGGAAATAAAACAATCACTTTTACCACCAAATCTCCTATTCAACCGACCGATGTAATTTTATACCGCTCACGATATATTGCTTATCAATCGCAAGGCAATAAAATAACAGTGAATATCAATAATACCAATCCATATAATTCTTCGATTTCAGCAGATACTAAACAGGAATATCTGCCTATAACTTACAGCGGGTCGGTGAGTAATTTGCAGGGCAATCAGCTCTCGTTTAATTATGCACCAAATTCCGCCAGTAATCCTAATGGTAAATTTTATTTTGATTATGCCGAAGTTCAATATAAAGAAGATTTAAAATTTAATAACACTCAACTGAACTTTAGAAGTTATGATATTGTAGAGCAAAGCGGCAATACGTACACCTTTAATTTATCTGATGCCTCTTCGGTAGATCAAGTATGGCAAGTTTCAGACATTACCAATGTTGCTAAAAAAGTAAATAAATCCGGAAGTTCTGCGAATTTCAATTTTGGTTATATCGCCGACAATAAGCAATTTGTGAATGAATTCGTTGCCTTTAAAAACAGCGAAGCATTTGCTCCTGCGTTTGTTGGAAGAATCGACAATCAGGATTTAGCAGGCTTACAAAACATTGATTATCTAATGATTACCGTTCCAGAAATGATGGGACAAGCCCAGCGTCTTGCAAATTTTTACCAAGGGAAATATAATGTCGCAGTCGTTGATATCAATAAAATATACAACGAATTTAGTAGCGGCAGCAAAGATATTACGGCAATTAGAGACTTCGTAACCCGACTTAATACTCCAGCTGGAAAACTGAAATATCTTTTTATTTTAGGAGATGCTTCATATGATTACAAGGGAAAAAGTTATCCCGGATCAGACATTGTACCCAGTTACGAAAGTGAAGAAAGTGGCAATTACGCCGATTCATTTGTAACGGATGATTATTTTGTAATGACGGCTCCACAAACAGCCACCATGCTTAAGGATATGCTACCCGATCTACCTGTGGGCAGACTACCTGCAGCCAACATTACCGAAGCCAAATCACTGACTGACAAAGTATTAGCTTACAACAATGCATTACCAGGACAATCAACTCCGTTTGGGGAATGGCGAATGAAATTAGACTTTGTTGTAGATGATGATGCAGATAACAAAGTCCCTTTCCATAACACCATGAATAATGCGCTGAAAAGAGCAGAAATGGACAATGGATATGTTACCTATAAGAAGACAGATCCTCCATCAGATTATCATATAAATTATGTAAATAAAAAACCCGAATACAACATCCGAAAATTATATTTAGATTCTTTCCCCGCACAAATTTCATCAGGCGGTCAAAGATATCCCCAAGTCAACCAAGCGATATCAAATGATGTGGGTAATAGCCTTTATCTCTTCTATTTCGGGCATGGTGGAATTAATGGTTGGGCACAAGAACGCGTTTTAACAATTGATCAAATTCAGAATTTTAATAATTTTAATAATGTTTATTCCCGTTTTCCTTTAGTTTCTACCATTACGTGTGAATTTACGTTGTGGGATGATCCTGCAACTTTCTCTGCGGGTGAGCAAGTCATTAAATCAAAAAAAGGAGGAGCTTCTACCATGATTACTTCCAGCCGAGCGATTGGCGTAGGCTATGGAGAAGATTTTACTACCATTTTTACCAAACATATTTTTGAATTGGTTGACGATGATTTCAACAATCTAGGAGATGCTTTATTAAGAGCAAAATTTGAAAAAAAGGCTTCTTCAGAGCACCTTAAAGTTAATTTTCTGGGAGATCCTGCAACTAAACTAAGCCGCCCCAAAAGATTAATTACCATCGATGAAATTGATTCTCCTATTCCAGGACAACTTCAAGCGTTAGATTTTGTAAAAGTAAAAGGACATATCAATAAAGCCGATGGAACGATAGACACCACCTTCAATGGAAGAGTTGTTATTAATATCTTCGACAAAAGACTGAATAAAAAAACATTGAACAACGATGCTGTAGAGGTAATGGATCCTGTATTACTTTATACCGAAGAAGGCAGCCCAATTGTAAAATCTTCTGGTGTCGCAGTAAATGGCGTTTTCTCCGTAGAATTTTATATGCCAAAAGACATTAATTATGAACTTGGCGATGGAAGAATTCTAGCTTATGCCGACAACAAAGTTTTCGATGTCTTTAACAATCAAACCCAAACCATTGGAGGAATTAATCCGGACGGAATTAACGATACCGAACCGCCAAAAGTAAAATTATTCATGAACAACACCAACTTTGCGGATGGTGGAATTACCGATCAAAATCCCCTGCTCTTGGCTTGTATAACAGACGACAAAGGAATTAATTCAACAGGTTCGGGAATTGGTCACGATGTAACCGTAATTCTTGATGGCAAAATTATCGACACTGTAGTGCTGAACGATTTCTATTTTTCGGGGGACGGAAACGGATGCACCAATCCTTCCCTATCAGATTATCAAAAAGGAAACGTAACTTATCCTTTCAGAAATTTAACACCTGGTGATCATCAATTAACTTTTAAAGTTTGGGACATTAACAATAATTCTACAACTGCAACGTTAAACTTTATAGTTAAAGACGAAAGCAACCAAAATTTAATTGTTAAAAAATTATTAAATTGGCCCAATCCTTTTACTAACAAAACCTACGTTCAGTTTGAACATAATTGCGATGATGTTTTAGATGTAAATGTGCAAATCTATACCATCACCGGGAAATTAGTAAAAACAATAAGCACTACGGTAACTGCAGAACCTTTTTTCCAAGGATTCCGCACCCCGAGAACAGCAATAGAATGGGACGGGAATGATGATTTCGGAGATGCAGTGGGTAAAGGAACTTATATATTTAAAATTCTCGCACGCAGCCAAAACCAGGACAAATGCAAAGGAAGCGCAACTGCGGTAGAAAAAATGGTCTTATTAAAATAATAAATAACGATAAAAAATTGACTTTATGACATTGACTAAAAAACTATTTTTAGGATTAGGATTGGGAATCAGCATGATTGCTTATTCGCAAGTTCAGCCGGTTCTTACCGGTGCGCCATTCCTAAGGATATCACCCGATGCAAGAGCTGGAGGAATGGGTGACCAAGGGGTTGCAACAACTACAGACGCATTTTCACAATTTTGGAATGCAGCGAAATACCCGTTCAGCAAAACTACTTCTGCTATCGGGATCAACTATACGCCCTACATGAGTAAATTAACCAATGATGTTTTCTTACTTTATGGTGCTTATCATCAGTTTTTGGGAGATGAAGAAAGAGCTACGATTTCTGCGAGTATTTACTATTTTAATATGGGTGCGGTAGATCTTACCAAATTAGTAGGAACCGAGGTAGTACAAGAAGGTACAGCAAAACCAAACGAATTCTCAATCGATGTTGCTTATGCTTTAAAACTTTCAGACTACTACTCTATGGCGGTTACTGGTCGATTTATCCGTTCTGATTTGTCGGGTGGATTTAACTCAGACAGCACATTAAAACCCGCAAACTCTTTCGCTGTTGATGTTTCAGGATATTTCCAGTCAGAAAAACACTCGTCTTTTGGCGATTATGAAGGTCGGGCAAAAGCAGGTTTTACGGTTCAAAACTTAGGTCCGAGATTAGATTATACTGGTGATGATGAATCTAGATCTTATCTCCCAACCATGGCGAGATTAGGTGCAGGTTATGATTTATTCCTAGATGATTTAAACAGAGTTGGCGTGAACTTCGAAGCCTCTAAACTTTTGGTTCCCGGTCCTGATAATGTTGGAAAAGTTCCTAATGTAGGAGTAATCGACGGAATCGGAAAATCATTCAGCAATCAAAAAAGCATGATGTTCAGTGGTGCTGTAGAATATGAGTACGACAACGCATTTGCGGTAAGAGGAGGTTATTTCCACGAAAGTGTAGAACAAGGTGGCAGACAATACGCAACGGTTGGTGTTGGGCTGAAATACCAATCTTTCGGTCTTGATATGTCTTACCTAATTAATACTTCAAAAATCAATTCTGCTCTAGATAATACTCTAAGATTCGGACTTACTTGGAATATTGGTGAAGAATCTTCAAATGCACAGGATTATTAATTCCTTTTGATTTTTTTTTAAATTAATAAAGTCTCAAGAAATTGAGGCTTTTTTTCTATAATAATCTGTTAAATTTGTAAAATGAATTACGCAACCAAATTAAAAAAATTTGCAACCAGCCAGGCGATTTCCTCGGCGGTTCGTATTTCGTTGGCGATTGTTATACCAAGTGTAATACTGGCTCATTTTGGCTTACTAAAAGAATTTTTTCTCTTTCCACTTGCAACCAGTTTTGTAGGACTTACCGATCAAACCGGTCCTTTTATCCGTAGAAGAAATGCTTTAATCCTTGCGATTGCTTTTTTTTTCCTCATATCACTTGTCGCCAGTTTTGTCAAAAATTTTCCGATTTTAATTTATCCTGAAATTATTATTTTCAGTATTTTCTTTACCATGATTGGTGTTTATGGTCAGCGGCTCGCTGCAGTTGGTTCTTTATCATTAGTCGTCCTGGGAATTTTTATAGATGGGCATTTGACGGGAGATAATATTATAAAAAGTTCCCTGATTTTTCTTGCAGGCTCCATCTGCTATTTCCTAATTTTCTTGATCGCTTCGAAAATTCAACCTTACAAATTGGCGGGTCAAATGATTGGTGAAAATTATCTTGAACTTGCAAAATACCTCTCATTAAAATCAAAATTCTATTTAAAAGATCCAAATTTTGAAAGTCTTTATTCACAGATTATTACCAAGCAGATTGCTATTAAAAATCTTCAAGAAGAAACACGAGAAACCGTTTTTAAAACCAGAAAAATCGTAAACGAATCCACGACTACTAGTCGATTGCTTATGCTGATGTTCCTCAATTCAATTGATTTACACGAGAAACTGATGACTTCTGAAAGTGATTACCGTAAGGTTCAGGAAAACTTTGGGGCTACAAAATTTTTGCACTCTTTGGGAGAATATCTGCAAATGCTTTCAGAGGAAATGAGCAATATCGGAATCGCACTACAAAGTGGATCCAAAGCAAAGCCTATTCGCAATATCGATGAATCGCTAGAAAAAATATATAACAATTATTTTGATTTAAGAAACAGCAAACTGACGCCCAAAACGCTGGAAGATTTCATGACCTTGCGCTTAATTCTAAACAGAATTACAGTTATTTCTGATGAAATAAAAACCATTTACAAAGTCTTCAGCCAAAATCTAAAAATGGCAAAAAGTCTTTCTACCGGCTTGGATGTTGAGAAATTTGTAACCGCAGAAGAAAAACTCAATAGTAAAATATTTTTTGCCAATTTCTCATTACAATCTTCGCACTTCCGCCATGCCGTTCGGATTACAGTCGCTTTAGTAGTTGGTTATTTTATTTCCCAACTTGAGTTTTTAGGAATTGGACATTCTTATTGGGTATTTATAACCATCGTTGCGATTCTGAAACCTGCGTACGCCACTACGAAACATCGAAACCTTTTGCGATTATACGGGACAGTTGCTGGAGCCTTGGTGGCTTATGCGATTTTATATTTCATTCCTTTTCAGAATGTGTTGTTTGCACTTTTTATATCGGCGATGGTTCTGTGTTTTGCTTTTCTGAAATCCAATTATTCAGTGGCGGTTTTTTTCATGACCATTTATATTTTTCTTGCCTTTAATATTTTAAACCCCGGAAATCTAAACAACATTTTTAAAGACCGAATTCTAGACACTATCATTGCCGGTGCGGTAGCATTCGTGGTTTCCTACTTTGTTTTACCAGTTTGGGAACATACCCAAAACTTAGATTTCATGAAGAAATCTGCCGACAGCAATTTCAAATACTTTTCTGCGGCGATGGCTTTTTTTAAAGATGAAAACATTGGTATTCAAGATTACAAACTCAAAAGAAAAGCGGCAGTTATTGATCTGGCTAATCTTTCTGATAATTTTCAAAGAATGATTTCTGATCCAAAAAACCAGCAAAAGCAATTAGAACATCTCCATCAGTTTGTCATTACCTCTCATTTGATTACTGCATATATCGCATCATTTTCTCAATATTCTGAGACTTCAAAACATTATCCGGAAATTGATTTTAATAGTTGGGATTTAAAAATTTCTGCAGAATTGGTGCGAACGAAATTAATTTTGAATCAAAAAAATCTCCACCAAAGTATTTTACAAGAAAGCAATCTCGAACCTGAAGATTCTGTAGAAACCCTACTCGAAAAGAGGAAAAAAGAATTGCAAGAAAATGAATTTTTTGATCGGCGCGATCCGAGCAGAATCACCCATTTAACCGAACTGAAAAATTTAAAAGAAATTCTAGAATTAATTTATGATGTGGCAAGAGAGCAAAGAAAAGTTGTTGAAAATCTAGAGCCAGAAATTCAGTCAACAATCGTTAAACAGTAATTTTCGAAAAACTCAACCCGCGCTTTATACAAATCAGAAACATGCTCATCATGCACTCTGCATTGAATATCAAAAGGAAAATCAATAGAGAACGGTTTTACTTCGTAATGTTTTTTCAGCGACCAATAATTAGAATGATGGATTTTGTATAAACTTTCTTTCAAAGACCAAATCACGGTGAGATAGGCAACTTTTTTGTCTTCCTCTATAAAACCACTCTCCTCTTCTTGTAGAAATTTATGCTGAATTCTTTTAATTTTATCATTAAATGGTTCGATATCGATCCCAACTTTATTTTTAGAAATTGCCAAAGCCGCAAAAGGAAACGAGTGCGTTACTGAAATTTCATAATCGTTGGGGAACAAATAAGGTTCTCTTTCTTTGTAAAGAATTTTGTGATTGGGCAATACCGATTTCAAGATTTTTCTTACCAAAAGAAGTTCCTTCAATTTCGTTGGATGATATTCTTTTATTTTATCGAAATTTTCTTTTTCGAGTAAAAATTCGGGATTCAAGTCTTCGTCTTCATGGTATTTCCAAAGAAGAATGGTTGCAGTATCATCTGAAAAATCCCTGTATAATGGCATTTGATAATATTAAAGGTTAAAATTAGTCATAATTATAAAATAGACAAAATGAATTTCAAAATGATAACTAACTGTTTTTTAATAATTTGTACAAATAGTTAGTTATTATTATCTTCGACTAAACTAAAAAATAAACTATGAACAGAAGAAAATTTTTAAAAAAATCCTCTACAGGAGTTGCCGCAGCAGCATTATTACCATTACTTTCTTTCCAAAGCAGAAATTTTCTTAGGCAAGATCTATATAGAGCAGCCGAATTGTTTAAAGAAAATGGCAGAACATGGTTATTTGATTTTTGGATCTATCCTATTCTCTATGAAAATTTTAACGAATCTACGCCAGAAGATAAGAATCTAATCCTTAAAGGGCACAACGATCGTACTATAATAAAATTAATGTATAAAGCAGAATCTTTGACTCAAAAAACGATCGATAATAAAAAACTTAATTTTATTCTATACAAAATAGAAAAAGACAAAATGATTGCGGGCGATTATAAATTTGCAAAAGAAAATTTTGGAAAAGAGATCATATTAGAGATTCATGATAAATGTCACGCAATTATTAGAAATGAAAAATTAAAGCTTGAACTTAAATTTGGTTTTAGTGAAACTCTTGAAGAACCTGCTTGTTTTTTAACTTCTGCATGTGTATTTCAAAAAGGACTTCCCGATGATTGCAAAGAGCTTACTTTACTAAGATCTTTGCGAGAAAATGTGATGAAACCCAACGCAAAATACAGTAATTTAATTTCAGAATACGAAATTATTGCCCCAAAAATGCTGATTAATATTAATAAAGCATCTAATAAAGATGAGGTTCTCGATTACATTTATACCCATTTGGTACAACCATCGGTAAACTATATAGAATCTGGGAAAAATGAAGAAGCAATTCTGCATTACACTGATTTTGTACAGGAAATGAAAAATCATTATTTGTAAAAAAGCAACATTAATATCAATTACGGTTACTCACTGTCTCTTCATTAAAAAAGAGATTTTGTATATTTGCAAAAATTTTTTCAATTAGATGGAGACTACAACACAATACGTTCCTTACAAAGTGAAGGACATTTCATTAGCCGATTGGGGCAGAAAAGAAATTAAATTAGCCGAAGCAGAAATGCCTGGTTTAATGGCGATCAGAGACGAATATGGCCCTTCTCAACCTTTGAAAGGAGCGAGGATTGCAGGTTGTCTTCACATGACGATTCAAACTGCAGTTTTAATTGAAACTTTGGTGGCACTGGGTGCAGATGTTACTTGGTCTTCTTGTAATATTTTCTCTACTCAAGATCATGCAGCAGCAGCAATCGCAGCAGCAGGAATCCCAGTTTACGCTTGGAAAGGAATGAACGAAGAAGAATTCGAATGGTGTATCGAACAAACTGTATTTTTCGGTGAAGACAGAAAACCTTTGAACCTAATTTTAGATGACGGTGGCGATTTAACCAATTTGGTTTTCGATAAATACCCGGAATTAACCGCAGGGATTAAAGGACTTTCTGAAGAAACCACAACCGGCGTTCACAGATTGTACGAAAGAATGCAAAACGGAACCTTGGTAATGCCTGCAATTAACGTAAATGATTCGGTTACTAAATCTAAATTCGATAACAAATACGGCTGTAGAGAATCTGCTGTAGATGCGATTAGAAGAGCGACAGACGTTATGTTGGCTGGTAAAAGAGTGGTCGTTTGTGGTTACGGAGATGTTGGTAAAGGAACTGCTGCTTCTTTCAAAGGTGCCGGTTCAATTGTTACCGTAACTGAAGTTGACCCGATCTGTGCGCTACAAGCCGCTATGGAAGGCTTTGAAGTTAAAAAACTGAGTACTGTAGTTGAAAACGCAGACATCATTATTACAACAACTGGTAACTTTAACATTGTTAAAGGAGAAGATTTCAAAAGAATGAAAGATAAAACCATCGTTTGTAATATCGGTCACTTCGATAATGAAATCGATATGGCTTGGTTAAATGCGAACTACGGCGATACCAAATTTGAAGTAAAACCACAAGTTGACGTTTATAATATCGACGGTAAAGAAATCATTATTTTGGCAGAAGGCCGTTTGGTAAACCTAGGTTGTGCAACAGGACACCCGAGTTTTGTAATGAGTAATTCATTTACCAACCAAACTTTGGCTCAGATTGAATTGTGGACTAATTCTGCAGCTTATGGAAACGAAGTATATACTTTGCCAAAACATTTGGACGAAAAAGTAGCTGCTTTACATCTTGCAAAATTAGGCGTAGAATTAGAAACTTTAACCGAAGACCAAGCAAAATATATCGGTGTTGAGGTAAAAGGGCCATTCAAACCAGAATATTACAGATACTAAGAAAAGAAAATTTTAATAACATGAAAAAAAGCGGAGATTTTTATTCGCTTTTTTAATTTTTTTTTGAAACGTATTTGATATAAAGAGGCTGTCCGAAAAGTAAGGACAGCCTTTTTTAAGTTATTTTTTTGCAGCAGCATCTTTTTCGATTTGCTTTATTTCCTTTAGTTTCTCTGTAATTTTTGCAACAGCTTCCGGATTACCTGTTTTCAAAGCAACCGTCGCTTTGGTGAAATCCCATTTGAAAACCAAATCCACCGAGTTTTCATCAATTGGATTGATTGCAATTTCGAACCATTCTTGTTTTTCAGACATTTTCTGAACGGGAACAGTAACATCGATGACATTCAGCTTTTCATCAAAAGTATAAGCGCCCCATTGTTGAGAATCTTTGTTCAAAATGATTTTCCATTCTTTTTCGGTAGGAATTACAAACAAGCCGTAAGTTCCTGCAGAAACCATTTTTCCACCAAAATTAACCGATTGTTCGAACGTGATTTTCGTCGAAGAGTTTGCCCCGGCTCGCCAAACTTTTCCGAAAGGAACGAGTTCGCCGAAAATTTTTCTACCTTTTACGCCAGGTCTTCCGTAATCTACCGTGATTTTAGACATTGAGAATTGTTGATCTACTTTCTGGCGCGGACTTGCCGTAGGA
>NZ_JBAVFG010000050.1:0-13812 GCF_049588135.1 Kaistella sp.
CGCAACATCGTCTTTTCTCACAAAAACATCATCCAATTTCAACTTCGGAACTTCCGCTCTCACCACATCGAAAACATAAGAAGTAATTTGGTTTTCTGGATTTTCTAATCGGTAAAAAGAATCGGCAACTTGCGACGCAATTACTTGATACTGCACAGAAACTTTCATTCTGATAAAAACATTATCCAACGTTTTCGTGTCGATAATTACATCTAACTGCTGAATTCGAAGATTCATTCGTTTGGCAACTTTGTCGATAAACGGAATTTTCAAATGCAAACCAGATTGGCGAACGACGAGAAATTTCCCTAAACGCTCTACAATCGCTGCTGTTGCCTGATTCACGGTGAAAAACGAGGCGAATAAAACAATCAATCCGAAGAAGATTATAATTCCTAAAATTGGCATAATTTAAATTTAATTGGTTAATTAATAGAATGTTTAAAGATATCGTTTTTTTTCTGAATTACATGGTCATTCCAATATCAATTCCTTTAATTTTTCGGTAAAGGTCGGTGGCAAAATTATCGGTCATTCCCGAAACGAAATCAATCACGCCCAAAACCTTTTGATAATCAGTCCCGTTTTCGTAGAGAAATTGTTTTGGCAATAATTTCAAAGCCATTTTATCATAGGATTTTCGCTCCGAATTTTTGGTTAAAATTGGCGGAATAAAATGATTCAAAAGCTCGTACATAACGTTGTAACCAGCGTTTTCAATTTCGATCACATTTTTGTGATTGTAAATTTTTTCGATGGAAAAACTTTCTATTTCTTGCAGCGATTTGTTTTCAGATTTATAAATATCGAGTAAAGCTTTGTTTAAATTTCCATCTAAGATTTTCGAAAAATTGGTTTGATACAATTCGAGAGATTTATTGATTAAAGCATTAATCACTTTCGCTCTTAAATAAGAAATTCGTTCGTTGGCATTGGTCAAAATCACTAATTTATCTTCTACTCTTTTCGTATTTTGATTTTCAGATTTAATGAGGTCGAAAAACAGATTTTCGCAATCGGAAGTTGATACAATTCCCAATCGATGCGCATCTTCCATATCGATAATATTATAGCAAATATCGTCTGCAGCTTCTACCAACCACACAAAAGGATGTCTTTTGAAAATGGTTGGTTTCTCACTTTCCTGAATTAAATTCACCGATTTTGCAATCTCCAGAAACGTATCTTTTTCATTTTGAAAGAAGCCAAATTTCTTGCGGTGAATGACGCCTTTCTTTTTGGCAATCGATTCACAAGGATATTTTGCGATACTCGCCAAAGTGGTGAAAGTGAGTTGAGTTCCGCCTTCATCTTTCCCGTTTTGTTGATGCGTTAAAACCCGCATTGCATTGGCATTTCCTTCGAAATTGACCAAATCTGCCCATTCTTTTTCGGTGAATTTTTGCTTTAAATCTTTTTCATTTTTCTCAAAATAACTGGCAATCGCATCTTCGCCGGAATGTCCGAACGCAGGATTCCCAACATCATGACACAGACAAGCTGCGGCAATCACATTATGAAGATTGTATTGATAAAAATTCCGAGCATTTTCATCAAGGTCATTCTTATAGTTATTAAAAATAAAATCTCCAACGGCACTTCCTAAACTTCGTCCCACAGAGGAAACTTCGAGCGAATGCGTCAAACGGTTATGCACAAAAACACTTCCCGGAAGCGGAAAAACCTGTGTTTTATTTTGCAGCCTTCGGAAAGCGGCAGAAAAAATAATGCGATCGAAATCTCTTTGAAAATCTGTTCTGGAAGCAAGCGTTGCGGCGTTTTGTCCGGTGCGTTGGTTGGTGAAAAGTTGATTGAGAATCATTATTTATTTTGAAAAAATTATATTGAGAATTTCTAAAACTTCGTTTTGTTCATTTTCTTTTAAAACAGCAATTTTTTGCTTTAATCGAAATTGATCCACACTTCGAAGTTGATCTAAAGCGATTTGACCTTTTTTATTTTTAACCACACAACTCACTCTTGACGGATATTTTTTCAAAGTGGAAGTTAAAGGCGCAACAATTACCGTATTCAACGCATCATTCATCTCATCAGGCGAAATAATAACCGCAGGACGAGTTTTTTTGATTTCGCTTCCAACCGTCGGATTAAATTCGATGAAATAGATTTCAAAACGTTTTACCAAGTCCATTCTTCTTCATCAAATTTATTCGAGAAATCCATGATTTCCGTTTTTCCTTTTAAAGAACCGGCTTTTACAAATTGTTCTTTCCAGTTTTCTCTTGGTTCCGCCACTTTTTGAATCAAAATCTTTCCATCTTTTACGATGAGTTCTAACTCGTCTTTTGGTTCTATGTTTAATTCTTCGAGCATTTTTTTACTTAAAATAACGCCAGAAGAATTCCCAATTTTTCGGATTTTAGTTTTCATTCCTTACTTTTTATCAAAGTTATAACAATATTATAACATTTCAAAAAGAATCTCTAAATTTTCGCTTGGGAATTTTCAAATTATTTTTTGAAACAATATTTTTCTTGCTCTTCAAAATTCATCTTATTTTTATCACCTAAAAATATTGCTTGTTTTAAATCACTACAAATTTTATTCAGATCAATTTCTGGAATTTCAACTTTCTTCTTTGAAGTTAAAACTGTTATTTCTTTATTTCCAAAAATTTTATTTCCTGCCAATTCATATTTTCTGATTCTCGCAAAAGCACGATTAGATAATGCATTTTCATAAAAAGGTTCAATATCTAAAGCTTTATCAAAATTTACAATTGCCTCATCAAATTTCATTTCATTCAACAACATTGTTCCTTTCGAAAAATAGGCAGCTTGATAATTTTCATTAATAAGAATTACTTTATCTAATTGTTTTATTGCCGATTTTATATTTCCGTTTTGGTAATGATCATTACTTTTCTTCATCAATTTATTTATTTCTTCATATTGCGAATCAGGAATTATTTTTCCGTTTTCAATTCGTTCTGTCCCATAAATATTCCCATTGGAATAATAAATTACAGATTTATCAATCATTTTTCCATTGTCGAAATTTGTTCTTTGTTTCACTTGTCCATTCGGAAAGTACATTTCCCAAATTCCATCCTCTTTTCCAGTTTTCATTATTCCTTTTTGTTTTAATGAACCATCTTCATAATATTCTTTTTCCAAACCATTCGACATTGATTGGGTGTAATTCCGCTCCATAGAAATATTTCCGTTTGGAAAATAAATTTTTCTCAATCCTTCCAATTTTCCATTATTTAAAATTCCTTCCCCTTGGATTTTTCCATTGTAATAATAATCAATAAATTTTCCATTATAGATTTGATTGTTAAAATACCAAACATTTCCATTTTTCATTTCCATTTGCTTTGTAGACGGAATTTTTTTGTCTTCAGAATTTCTTTTCTTATATTCTTTTGTATAAATAAAAATAGCTCGATCGAATTTTTCGAAACCGATTTTTTTCAATGAATCTTTATTTTTAACTACATCTACTTTCTCTATATCTTCATTATTGATATTATTTCCTCTTTCAGGATCATCTTTAACAACAATTTCATCAACGATATAAACGATATTTTCATTATTTTTTTGAGCGGCAATTTTTACTGAAAAAAGGATTATTAGGAAGAATAAATGATATTTGTTTTTCATTTTTATTTTTTTTGAAATTTATAAAAAAACCCCCAATTTTCGCTTGGGAATATTTGTAACTGATTTATATGTATTTCCTACGAAAGAAAAGAACATAAAAACAGAAATCGTTCGAAAAAAGATTATATGATCATTCTGAAAAACGAACTTTGAACTTATACCTTTCACGAAAAATCAGATCATTTAATTGTTCATCAATAACAATAAATTTGAGAAATACAAAAACTTCAACTTCTTTAAGAAATTCATCGAAAATTACACAAAAAAGCGGACTAGCTGATTTCATGGTTTTCAGAATAAATTTGTATTATTGAAAAAATAAAATATTATGAAAAAGATTTATCTTTTAACTTTGGGATTATTATCCTTTTATGGCATTGCGCAACAAACGATTTCATTTGAACCTTCAGAAGGTTATGTGCTTGGCAATATTCACGGACAAAATGGATGGACGGTTACAGAAGCTACAAATGGACTTTTGACCAATCAAATAATTACTGATGAAGTTTCTAAAAGTGGTTATTCTTTTAAAAACGCAGAAGTAACTGAATATAATCCACAGTGGTTTCCTATTTTCGGTGCAGAAAAATCTTTTAGTCCTTCTTTCGATTATAAAAACACAACGATTTCTTATGATTTTTATTCTGGGAAACAAATGGGTGCTGATTTTGAATTTTCTCTTTATAATAAAATTGATGAAAACCTTTACGACATCTTATTATCAGTAGGTTTTGAAAACAGAGGTTACATTTATTTATTTACCGAAAAGAATTTTGAAGGTTTCGTGTATGCCGATCCGAAATGGAAAATAAACACTTGGTATAACATGAAAATTGCAATTACAGAAGATACGATTACTTATTATCTTGATGATGTTGAGTTTTTAACAACCCCAAATACAAGCAAAGTAAATATTGATGGGCTTACCATCCTTCATAATAATTATGGCGGCGATGCATACTACGATAACATAAAAATAAACAACAGTCTACTTGCAGTAGACAATGTAGTAAAAGAAAAAGCAACGACTTACCCTAGTCCAGTAATCGATTTATTGAACATTCAACTTCCGATGAATGAAAAAATTTCAACAATCGAAGTATATTCTATCGCTGGACAAAAAGTATTATCTTCCACTTCAGAAAAAGAAATTAATTTGAAAAGCTTAAAAGCAGGAATTTATTTGGTGAAAACCACAAGCCTACAAGGTAAAATTTATACCGCTAAGATTATTAAAAAATAGCAGTTCGGTAATCTGAAATCATAAAATCCCCGACTTTGCGCTACAATAAAAAAATCCCCTCCAAAAACTGAAGGGGATTTGTTCTTTATAAATTGCGATTTACATATAACTCTCAATCGGCGCGCAAGTACAAACCAAATTTCGGTCGCCATACGCTTCATCAACTCGGGAAACGGATGCGAAAAACTTGTGATCGCGAACCCAATCTAATGGATATGCGGCTTTTTCGCGGCTGTAAGGTTTATCCCAAGAATCGGAAATTACGATTTGTTCGGTGTGAGGAGCGTTTTTCAAAACATTATTTGCAGTGTCATATTTCCCTTCTGCGATTTCATCAATTTCTCTTTTAATGGAAATTAAAGCTTCTGCGAAACGATCGAGTTCTGATTTACTTTCAGATTCAGTAGGTTCAATCATTAAAGTTCCGGCAACAGGAAAACTTACTGTTGGTGCGTGATAACCATAATCCATCAAACGTTTTGCAACATCGGCAACTTCTATCCCCAGCGGTTTAAACTGACGGAAATCGATGATACATTCGTGAGCAACGCGTCCTTTGTTATTCGAATAAAGTACTGGGAAATGCTCTCCTAAAACTTCTTTCAAATAGTTGGCGTTAAGAATCGCATGACCAGTGGCTTTTTTCAAACCAAATGTTCCTAACATTTTGATATAAGCGTAAGAAATATTTAAGACCAAAGACGATCCGTAAGGCGCACCAGAAATGGCATCAATAGATTCTTTGGTTCCAATTTTAATATTTGGATTGCTTGGTAAGAATTTCACCAAATGTTCAGCCACACAGATTGGACCAACTCCAGGACCACCACCACCATGAGGAATAGAGAAGGTTTTGTGTAAATTCAAGTGACAAACATCTGCGCCAATATTTCCTGGTGAAGTGTAACCAACTTGCGCATTCATATTTGCACCATCCATATAAATTTGACCACCGTGGGAGTGAATTAAATCTGTAATTTCTTTGATATTATCATCGAAGAAACCATAAGTTGAAGGATAGGTAATCATCACCGCAGAAAGATTTTCGCTGTGTAATTCAGCTTTTGCTTTTAAATCTTCAAAATCGATTTCACCATTTTCAAGATTTTTCACCACCACCACTTTCATTCCAGCAAGTACCGCAGAAGCCGGATTTGTTCCATGTGCAGATTGTGGAATAAGCACAATATTACGATGACCTTCGCCACGGGATTTATGGTATTCACGGATGACCATTAATCCTGCATATTCGCCTTGCGCACCAGAATTTGGCTGCAAAGAAGTTCCTGCAAAACCTGTAATTTCTGCTAAATCTTTTTCTAATTCTTTAATTAAAATTTGATAACCACCAGCTTGTTCAATTGGTACAAATGGATGAACACTTCCCCATTCTGCCCAGGATAAAGGCAACATTTGAGTTGC
This sequence comes from Kaistella sp., assembly GCF_049588135.1. Lineage (GTDB taxonomy): Bacteria > Bacteroidota > Bacteroidia > Flavobacteriales > Weeksellaceae > Kaistella. The sequence goes on from NZ_JBAVFG010000050.1 coordinate 6,292, forward strand.
TGCATTCAGCTTCATGGTACAAGAACCGAGAGAAATCATCGAGTGGGTTAAAGACAAATCTTTACGTTCCAAACGTTTGATGTAACGCATTAATTCGGTTTCTGTATGGTATTTATTGAAAACTTCTTCTTTCAAAATTGCATCAGTTCTCAAAATTTCTGCCGGAATAGAAACTTCTTCTTTGAATTGAAGTCTAAAACTCTGCTTATCTTTAAATTGAGCAAAAGATTCGAACAACGTTTGAAGTTTCAAATCCGTTGTTGTTTCGTTGATAGAAATGCTTACAATACCTTCCGAGAAATAATTAAGGTTAATTTTGTGATCTCTCATCAAACTCGTTAAACCTTTTTTCTCGTCTTCATTCATTCTTAATTTTACGGTATCGAAAATCGGTTCTTCTGTAACATCAAAACCTAAAGTTTTCAAAGCATCACGAAGTGCATTTGCTTTAAAATGAATTTGATCAGCAATAAAATTCAAACCTTTCGGACCGTGATAAACTGCGTACATACCTGCCATCACTGATAAAAGCACTTGCGCTGTACAAATATTAGAAGTAGCTTTTTCTCTTTTAATATGTTGCTCACGAGTTTGCAATGCCATTCTTAAAGCGCGTTTTCCGTATGCATCCTGTGAAACTCCAATAATTCGACCCGGAATATCTCTTTTATATTCGTCTTTACAAGCAAAAAATGCTGCATGAGGACCACCGTAACCCATCGGGATTCCGAATCGTTGAGTAGTTCCTATTGCACAATCTGCGCCCATGTCTGCTGGTGATTTTAATTTAACTAAAGCCATTGGGTCACATGCCACAACTACTTGTAAATCAAATTCTTTATATTTTCGAATACTTTCAGAATAGTCGATTACGATTCCGTTTTTTCCCGGATATTGCAATAGAACTCCGAAATAAGAATCATTCAACTCATGGCTATTATAATCTCCGATAATAATATCGATTCCTAAACCTTCGGCTTTTGTCTTCAGAACGGCCACCGTTTGTGGAAATACCAAATCTGAAATAAAGAATTTCTGCGCACCTGATTTTTTCTGCGTTTTTGTTCTGCTTTCGAAAAACATGTGCATCGCTTCTGCAGCGGCAGTAGATTCATCTAAAAGAGAAGCGTTTGCCAATTTAAAACCTGTTAAATCGCAAACCACCGTTTGGAAATTTAATAATGCTTCTAATCTTCCTTGTGCGATTTCTGCTTGATAAGGCGTGTATGCGGTGTACCAAGAAGGATTTTCGAGAATATTTCTTTGGATGACACTTGGCAAAATCGTGTTGTGATATCCGAAACCGATATAGTTATCGAACATTAGATTTTTAGAGGCTAAATCTTTAGAGTGCGCCAACATTTCATACTCAGAAAGGGCATCAGAAATCGAAAGTTCTTTTTCTAAACGAATAGAATCAGGAATGGTCTGACCAATTAATTCTTCGATATTCGCAACACCAACTTTCGCTAGCATTGCTTGTGTATCGGCTTCATTCAAAGAAATGTGACGGTTTACAAATTGTGTAGTGTTCATATATTTTTACTAGATTTTATCATAAATAAAGGTGCGTAAAAATACAAATTTTTGGGCAACACCACAATTGATAAATCTCATTTAAAATAAGATTACTCGGTAATTTGCTAGACAATATCAGAAAAAAGATCGGAATTTACTGCTTCAACATTATTTAAAATATCGCTTGAGAATGCTGTTTAAATCAATTTTGTCAATCAGGACAGAACCATTTAAAATCAATAAAAGCTCATCAATAGAGAAATCTAATTTCAATCTTTCTTTTTCCTAAAAAAAATCACAATTAACAATTCTTATTTTGATTTATTCTAAATTAAATTTACATTTGCATTATGAACGGTCAAATAATCCCTTTTAAAATATTGCCACTCACCCCTTTTAGTGAAAGTAAAGAGCAATACATTTGTGGTAAAAAGAATTGTTGTAAAAAATTTAAGAAAGGAAAAAGATGTAAAAAATGTCCTGGAAGGCTTAAAATGGCTTAATAACAATCCTTGGAATTCTTTTTAATTAAAGAAATTCTTCGACAATAATAGTACTACAATCAACATCATGATGATGAGTACCATTATGATTCGAATCAATCTCGGAAGTCCTTGTGGATTAATACGTGTTGGCTTTTCGGGTTTAAATAGATCTTCCACCTCATTTCTAAACTCCTCACTTTTATTCTCAAAAATTTCAGTTATGGTAATTCCCTGAACAATCGTTTTGTTTAGAAGCGAATTGGTTACATGCAATAGCAATTGAAATTTCCCGTCTTTAAACTCTGTAATTCGAATTACTTTTTCGCCATATCCTTTTTGTAGACCGAACGGCAATACTTTTACAATATCTGCATTTTGAGTTTGCCAAGAAATTACAATTTCTTCACCTTTTTGAACCCTTACTTTATTTGTGGTAAAAGATTTAATTGTAGGCGGCAGATTCGGTCGGTAACTTCTTTGTTGATGACTTAAATTATCGTCGTACATTCTACGTTTCTCCGCATCAATCAACATTTCATATGCTTCCTTAATTTCTATAAAACGGCTTTCGAAAAAATCATCGTCGGGATTTTTATCGGGATGGTATTTTAAGGATAATTTACGATATGCTTTTTTGATGTCTTCTTCTGAAGCATTTTCCTTAACACCAAGAAAATAATAATAATTTTTCATTCCAGTTTAAAAACAGTATCCAAACGTTATTTGATGAGCAAAAGTAAGGATTTAAAAAATTAATTGCTGTAAAACATCAGGTTCGTTTTTACAAAGTAGGTAGCTGGTTACAAGTTTTACGGATAGTCCTTTTTGAAACGCCTATTTTTCCCGCACGTTTATAGGCTTTGTAGGATCTTTTGGCACAATCATCTGAACAGTATTTTACTACGGTCGTCTTTGCAATAAAATCCTTATCACAATTATTTCACCGGTTTTTTAAGGGTTTATTTTGTAGTAGTTACTTCCCGATACAGAATTTAGAAAAAATATTCCCCAACACCTCATCATTCGTAAACTCGCCAGAAATCTCACCCAAATGTTCCAACGCGTTTCTCAATTCATACGCCAACAATTCGGTATGAATTCCTGAACTCACAGCTTCTTCCACCTGAAGAACCGATTGTAACGATTTTTGCAAAGCGTCGTAGTGTCTTTGATTGGTAATGATCACATTACTTTCCTGGTCTTTTAGATTTTCTACGTAATCGATAAGAATTGTTTTTACGGCTTCGATTCCGGTTTGATCTTTTGCGGAAATTCTTAAAAGTTCATCACAATATTCGGGAAATAATTCTGCGTTCAACTGCTTGTCAAAAGTGTTTTGAATCTGATCTTTCGTCAAATCTACTTTATTATGAACCAGTACAATTTTCAAATCCTTGCGGTGAAATTCCTTCACAAAAGCGATTACTTCTTCTGGCGTGGAATCAAATTCGTCATATAAATAAAGCAAAACTTTAGCAGAAGCAATTTTCTCTTTCGCTTTCGTTACGCCAATTTTTTCAATAATATCAGTCGTTTCCCGCAATCCTGCAGTATCTACAAAACGAAAAGCTGTTCCTTTCAGATGAATCACTTCCTCGATCGTGTCGCGCGTCGTTCCTGCAATTTCCGAAACAATAGCTCTTTCTTCTTTCAATAAAGCATTTAAAAGCGTCGATTTTCCAGCATTTGGCTTCCCGATAATAGCAACTTCTACTCCATTTTTAAGTGCATTGCCGTATTGGAAACTTTCAATCAAAGCGCTCAATTTATGTCGAAGATTTTGCAACAATTTATTCATGGCAGTACGATCCGCAAATTCCACATCTTCTTCCCCAAAATCTAATTCCAATTCAATTAAAGAAGTAAAATTGAGCAAATCATTTCTCAAGATCGAAATTTCGTTCGTAATTCCACCTTTTAACTGATTTAAAGCCACTTTTCGTGAAGCTTCATTTTCCGAAGCAATCAAATCTGCAATCGATTCAGCTTGTGATAAATCAATTCTGCCGTTCATAAAAGCGCGCATCGTGAATTCTCCGGCTTTTGCCATTCTCGCACCATTTTTAAGAAGAATTTCTAAAATTTTCTTCGCAATATGTGGCGATCCGTGGAAAGAAATTTCTACAATATCTTCGGTGGTAAAAGTTTTCGGAGCCAAAAAGACCGAAACCATTACTTCATCAATCGTTTCATCACCATCGATGATAAAACCATAATGCACCGTATGCGATTTTTGGTTTTCTAAATTTTTTCCTTTAAAAGATTTTTGTGCAATCTTCACGGCATTTTCGCCAGAAAGGCGGATAATTCCCAAAGCTCCCACTCCATTTGCGGTTGCAAGGGCACAGATTGTATCTTGATTCATGCCACAAAATTACGGAAATAATCCCTATTTTCAGGAGCAACAAACAATCGCATTCTCCGAAAAATCCACCCGCTGTCCACTATATCTTTTTTGTCATTGCAAACAAAGTGAAGCAATCTATTGAAATTTTCGATATTGCAATAACAAAAAAGGATGCCGTTTCCATCGGGGCTAGAATGAAGGACAGTCCTTCTTTTGGAGGTTTTAAAATTTTTTATTCCTTATTTTATCCTGAGATACAATGATATATAATATTTTGATAGACTAGAAATTTCATTTTTAGTAAATTTACCTAATGGACAAACTAATCATAGCGCAAAGAAAAAAATATGTTAGCGAACAAAGCTTCATACCCAAAACCCGACCTCTTGCTTGCTAAAACGTTATTTACTCGTGCACATCGCTATAGAAAGAATAACAAAACCATATTTGAAAGACCAATCAAAAAAAATCACACACCAGCATGATCTAAATATCAATAAAATGAAAGCCATCCACATCACTAAATCAGGTGGGCCTGAAGTCTTACAACTCCAAGAAACACCAAAACCAACTCCCGAAAAAAACCAAGTTTTAATCAAAGTAAAAGCCGCTGGCGTTAATCGCAGCGATGTGATCACCCGAAAAAATACCGCCACTTATGGCAAAGATTCGCCCCAAACATTAATTCCCGGTTTAGAAGTTTCTGGCGTCATTGAAGAGATCGGCGCTGAGGTTAAAAATAAAAAAGTCGGCGATAAAGTCTGTGCCCTTATTGCCGACGGTGGTTATGCAGAATATGTCGCAGTCGAAAGCTCGCACTGTCTTCCCATCCCGAAAGGAATCAGTCTGGAAGATGCAGCAGCCATTCCAGAAACGGTTTTTACAGTGTGGTTCAATGTTTTCATGTTGGGCAAACTGCAACCCGTCGAAAAATTATTGATTCATGGTGGCACGAGCGGTATCGGAACCATGGGTTTGCAAATGGCAAAAGCATGGGACTGCGAAACCTACACCACAGCAGGAAGCGAAGAAAAGACCAATTTCCTCAAAAAAATGGGAGTCGACAAAGTAATCAACTATACTACAGAAGCCTTTGAAGAAGTCTGGAAAGGCGAGAAAATCGATGTCATTCTCGATATGGTCGGTGGAGATTATACCCAAAAAAATCTCGAAATCTTGAATAAAAAAGGGCGTCTCGTTTACATCAACGGTATGAAAAGCATGGAGGTGAATCTTAATCTGCGCACCATTATGGCTAAGAATCTCACCCTGACTGGAAGTTTTCTAAAGCCCCAAACCGTCGAAGTAAAAACCCAAATCGCTCAGGAAGCAGAAAAAAATATCTGGCCAATGTTTGATTCCAAAGAGATCCATCCGATCATTTATAAAAAATTTCCTTTAGCAGAAGCCGCCGATGCGCACAGACTCATGGAAAGCAGCGAACATATTGGGAAGATTCTTTTAATAATGTAGAGGTGTAACAATGTGTTAATGTGTTAATGTGTTAATGTGTTAATGTGTTAATGTGTTAATGTGTTAATGTGTTAATGTGTTAATGTGTTAATGTGTTAATGTGAAAATTACTTTTCATACGAACTCCTAGAGAATCTGTTCGCCTACAAAGTCATTCTTAAATAAAATAACGAATTCAGAACACGTTTTTGATTCGTTTACTCACTTCAAAAACAGTATTTTAGTCAATTCGAATTCTGATAATCAGCTTTCGTCCAAACAAGAAACATTATGAAAAATCCTGTAATCGACCTTCACTGCGATTTACTCAGCTATCTTACGCAACCAAACTCCAGTATTTACAATACCTCAGATATCGGTTGCGCTATTCCTTATTTAAAAGAAGGAAATGTAAAATTGCAGGTTATGGCGATTTTTGCACCGACAGAAAAAAACAGTCATGAATTTGGACTCAAACAAAGTGAAATTTTTCAAGACTTAACTACTCAAGAAAATGAATTATATCGTTTTGAAAAACAGCATTTAGAAACGATTTTGACCAACGAAAATATCGGAATGTTGGCTTCTGTAGAAAGTGGTTCCGCTTTTTGTGATGAAAATATAACTTTGAAAGAGGGTTTTAAAAATTTAGAAAAAATTATTGAAAACGTAGGCTCGATACTATACATCGGCTTTACCCATCATACAGAGAATAGATTTGGTGGTGGAAACTATTCAAAAGCCGCACTAAAAAATGATGGAAAAGAATTGATTGATTATTTGCACAATAAAAATATTGCCATCGATTTCTCGCATACGAGCGATGCTTTGGCCTATGATATTTTAAATTATATTTCAAAAGAGAATGTCACTGTTCCGATTATGGCGAGTCATTCTAATTATCGTTCTGTTTTTAATCATCCAAGGAATTTGCCCGATGATGTTGCGAAAGAAATCATTCACCAAAAAGGATTGATTGGTCTCAACTTTGTACGCGCTTTTGTAAATCCGGAAAAAGCAGATGCACTACAAGAACACCTCGCACACGGATTAAAATTGGGCGGAAAAAATGCAATCTGTTATGGTGCAGATTATTTTTACACGAAAGATCACCCCGACAAATCCAGAATTCCTTTTTATTTTGCAGCACATGACAATGCTGGTTGTTATCCGAAAATTAATGCAGATTTGGAAAAAGAATTTGGAATTGAACAGGTCGGTAAAATCAGCAATCAGAATGCTTTGGACTTTATTAAACGACTTTGGAAGTAGTTGATAAAGAAATTTGATCTTAAAAAAATAGCACAATAATTAAAAATTTAGAAACATATTACTGTATCGAAGGTCTTCAATCAATAAATCCTATATATTATCAATTATTGAATTTTACAAAAACATTAACAAAACATTAATAATTAAATGGCATTAATATTGATAAAAACACACTAAACAAATTAAAAATAACATTATGAAAAAATTAATCGCATTAATGATTTTCTTTGGTGGTTTAGCATTAACACAAGCACAACAAACAAAGCCAAAAGAAAAAGATGAGGTAAAAAAAACAGCTACAATTACCCAAGACCTCCATAATATTGTGGATCCGAAGCACCCCGAACATAACGGTTACAAGATTAAGAAAAAAACCAGAAAAGGAAATAAATACGTAAAAAGAGTGAACACCGAAAATAAAACCGCCACTATTAAAACAAAAAAAGC
>NZ_JBAVFG010000051.1:0-20891 GCF_049588135.1 Kaistella sp.
CCTTTGGTCTGATGAACCTACGCCAAATTTTCTAAATGATTTTCAAAAATTAACTTCAAAAATAAAAGAAAAATCAAACGACGAATTTTGGCAGATCGCTGATGCTTATCTTTCATTTTTACAAAAGGATTATCAAAAAAGCTCGGAACTTTTAACCCAAATAAAAACAACCAACCCGGAATACATTACTGAAATCGACCGCATGAAAATGCTGAACGACATTGTGTCACAACCAAAAATTACCACGGAATTTGAAGATCATTTGATGTCCACCTATCCAAAACTTTTTACTGATATTACCGAAGGTGAAAATGATTCTCCTTATCATTATGAAGAAAATCATTCCTCGACACAGGATTTCATACGAGATATTTTGGCCAACCGTTATTTTCTTCAAGGCGAAGAAGGGAAATCCTTTTTAATGAGTAACAAACTTTCTGATCTTCAATATAATCCCAATTCAAGTTTAGTAAAAAGCGTGGAAAACTTTTACAAGAAACCAAATAAGTCAACGCTTGAACAGACAATTATTGCGAAGAATATTGATGATATTGGAAATATTGACGCATTCTTCAATGTGATCTATGGCGACCGCGAAATGCGATTGGCAAATTTCGAGAAAGCTAAAAATTTCTATGAACAGGCAAAAAGTTTTGCAGGAATTCCAAGAGTTGAATATGACTGGAAAGAAGGTGAAAAACCGGAAACCAAAAAAATTAAATATGGTGATTCTTATAATGGATTCGATCACATATCTTCTTTAATTTTTGGTCATAATATTTGGGAAAGTTTTGAAAGTCCGGAAAGTAAAAGTATGAAATCAGAAAGTTTCTCGGGATTCCCTTTCATTAAAAAAGAAATGAATAAGTTGGAACTTGCGGAAGCACTTCTACAATTACAAAAAACAGGAAAAGGAACCGATGAAAAAGCATCACAAGCAAATCAGTTGATTGGGAATCTTCTGTACAATACTTCAATCCTTGGTTATTACCGGGAAGTTTTCGTGATGGATGTGGATAATGCAGACAGTCCGAAATTTCATTTTTACAATACCGATCAGCCTGTTTTTAAATATTATTATAAAAACTTTACCTCGACGAGTTTTATAGAACCTGACAATTTTGATCTGTCAATTGGATATTACCAAAAGGCACTGAACTTAAGTAAAGATGCGGAACAAAAAGCCAGAATCCTTTTCCAAATGGCGAGTGCAGAACAGGGCAAATATTATCAGTACGAACAAAAACAATCTTACGATTTAAGATATGATGATCCGGATTATGACCGAAAGCAAGCAGCGTATGTTCGAAGTTTGGATCAAACCAAAAACCAAAAATACCGAACGTACTTCGCGGAATTGAAAAAGAATTACAGCACTACGCAAACTTCAAAAGCTTTGCAGGGAAGCTGCTCTTATTATGATCATTTTATGAAAAGACAGTAATAACGAAAAAGAATTCAGGCGATTTCTTTTTTGTTGTATTGGTTAAAGATTAACTTCAAAAAGAGTGTTTAGAAAATAATTTAGTTTTTAATCTTCAGGAAAAAGCTCTAAAGGATTTTTATTTTTCTCTTCTGTTCGCTGTTGATCATTAATTTTCTTTTTAGCTTCAGGAGAATAAACCACCCCTAATTCTTCCCATTCTGCAATCATATTATGTTTTGCATTTTTCCTGATTTTTCTAAACTGATCAATAGAATTAAGTTTTACAACATCTGTATTTTGTTCAACATATAACTCCTTATTAAAATCGATTCCTAAAAATTTGAATGCATGATGTTTTTGAGTATCATAGATTTCTAAAATAATGCCAGGAAGTCCTCTGAAATTCATTGGTCCATCATTTAGTGGTAAATCTAAAGCATACCACGCTTCCCATGTTCTGCCGCCAAAATCTAAGAAGTCAGTTTGACGTTTATAACCTCCAATTATTCTAGATTCCTTTCCTAAAGTCCATTCATTTTTCGGATAGTTTCTCGGATAAATATATATTTTGGTATTCACATCATCTTGGATCAGGATTGACTGAGGATTCTTAAAATATACAAATTGATAAGACGACTTTGGTAATTTCATTGCCAATGCTGATAGCGCAGAAAAGCTTTTATCTTTCACAGAATTTATAATGGAGTCTCTTTGAGATTTATATAAACTTCTAAATACAGATTTGCCATTTTCTGGCTCAATGGATAAAACAAACGGTTCGCTTTGAAAAGTATTTTTATCGTTCGCCATATCATACAACGCGACGTATTGATTGCACTTCGTTCGCAATGAAAGAAAAAGATATAGTGTAGAGCGCGACCGGGATTGATGAAAAGCAAAACTTTTGTTGCTCCTAAAAAAACTTTGTCAAAGATTTGAAACTTTGACAAAATAGAATAAAAAAATCCGCTCTCTTACGAGAACGGATTTAGTATAGTTGCAAAGTTTGATTTGCGCTAAAGACTTCCGACTTCCATCATCGATCTTCCGACATTTATCATACTTTAATTTCTACGTCAACTCCTGAAGGTAACTCTAATTTCATTAGAGCATCTACAGTTTTAGAAGAAGAAGAATAGATATCCATCAATCTCTTGTGAGCAGAAAGTTGGAACTGTTCTCTTGCTTTTTTGTTTACGTGAGGAGATCTCAACACGGTGAAGATTCTCTTATTCGTTGGCAAAGGAATCGGTCCGTTTACAACAGCACCGGTCGCTTTTACCGTTTTTACGATTTTCTCAGCAGATTTGTCTACTAAACTGTAATCGTAAGATTTTAATTTTATTCTGATTCTTTGTGACATTTTGATCTAATTTAAATAATTAACCTCTTGCTTTTTCGATTACTTTTTCAGCGACACTTTGTGGGGCTGCTTCGTATTTTTCGAATTCCATAGAAGATGTTGCTCTACCTGAAGATAGGGTTCTCAATGAAGTTACATATCCGAACATTTCAGAAAGTGGTACGAAAGCTTTGATTACTTTTGCATTGTTTCTGTCGTCCATACCGTTTACAGTTCCTCTTCTTCTGTTAAGGTCACCTACGATATCTCCCATGTATTCTTCTGGAGTTACTACTTCCAATTTCATGATTGGTTCCATGATTACCGGTTTCGCTTTTTTACCTGCTTCTCTGAAGCCCATTTTTGCTGCAAGTTCGAAAGATAGTGCATCTGAATCCACTGCGTGGAAAGATCCGTCTTTCAAAGTTACTTTAATTCCTTCTACTTCAAATCCTGCTAAAGGACCGTTTTTCATAGATTCTTTGAAACCTTTTTCTACCGATGGAATAAATTCTCTTGGAATGTTACCACCTTTAATTTCATTTACAAATTCTAGACCTGCTTTACCGTCTTCAGTTGGACCTAACTCAAACTGAATATCAGCAAATTTACCTCTACCACCTGATTGTTTTTTGTAAACTTCTCTATGGCTTGCAGTAATTGTAAGGTTTTCTTTGTATTCAACTTGAGGTTCACCTTGGTTCACTTCAACTTTGAATTCTCTTCTCATACGATCGATCAAGATGTCAAGGTGAAGTTCACCCATTCCTGAAATAATCGTTTGACCTGAAGCTTCGTCAGTTTTCACTTGGAAAGTTGGATCTTCTTCAGACAATTTTGCCAAAGCATTCCCCATTTTATCCTGATCTGCTTTTGTTTTAGGTTCTACTGCGATACCGATTACTGGATCTGGGAAAATCATCGATTCTAGAACGATTGGGTGCTTCTCATCACACAAAGTATCTCCAGTTTTAATATCTTTAAATCCTACCGCTGCACCAATATCTCCTGCTTCAATATATTCTACAGGATTTTGTTTATTAGCGTGCATTTGGTAAATTCTAGAAATTCTTTCTTTGTTACCTGATCTTGTGTTTAACACATAAGAACCTGCATCAAGTCGTCCTGAATATGCTCTAAAGAATGCTAATCTTCCTACGAAAGGATCGGTAGCAATTTTAAATGCTAAAGCAGCAAATGGATCTTTTACTGTAGGATGTCTTTCAACTTCCTCATCAGTTTTTGGATTGGTACCGTAGATTGCTTCTTTATCCATTGGTGAAGGTAAGTATTTACATACTGCATCCAACATAAACTGTACTCCTTTATTCTTGAATGAAGAACCACAAGTCATTGGGATAATCGACATATCGATGGTTGCTTTTCTCAAAGCTGCGTTGATTTCGTCTTCTGAAATTGAATCTGGATCTTCGAAGAATTTCTCCATCAAAGTATCATCATAATCAGCAACTGCTTCAACTAGTTTTTCTCTGTATGCATGAACATCCGCCAACATATCTTCCGGAATTGGAACTACGTCGAAAGTAGCACCTTGAGTTTCATCATGCCAAATAATAGCACGGTTTTTAATCAAATCTACAACTCCTTTGAATGTTTCTTCAGCACCGATTGGTAAAACGATTGGAACTGCATTAGATCCTAACATTTCCTTAACCTGGTTTACAACCATAAGGAAGTCAGCACCTTGTCTGTCCATTTTATTTACGAATCCCATTCTCGCAACATTGTAATTGTCTGCCAATCTCCAGTTGGTTTCTGATTGAGGCTCTACACCGTCAACCGCCGAGAATAAAAACACTAGACCATCTAATACTCTTAAAGAACGATTTACCTCAACCGTAAAATCTACGTGCCCTGGTGTATCGATAATATTAAAGTGGTATTCGTGAGAATCTGCCGTAGGCTGTCCTTCAAATCTTGGGAACACCCATTTACAGGTTGTAGCTGCAGAAGTAATCGTAATACCTCTTTCTGCTTCCTGCTCCATCCAGTCCATTTGTGATGAACCTTGGTGAGTTTCTCCTAATTTGTGAGTTTTACCTGTGTAAAATAAAATCCTTTCTGTAGTGGTGGTTTTCCCTGCATCAATGTGCGCAGCGATACCAATATTTCTTGTAAACTTAAGATCTCTTGCCATTTCAGATTAGAATTTAAAGTGTGAAAATGCTTTGTTCGCTTCAGCCATTCTGTGAGTGTCTGTTTTCTTTTTGTACGCAGCACCTTCTTCTTTAGCAGCAGCGATAACTTCAGAAGCTAATTTCTGAGCCATTGACTTATCGTTTCTTGCTGTAGAATATTTAATTAACCATTTCATCGCCATAGAAATTTTTCTATCAGCTCTAATTGGCATTGGAATCTGGAAGTTTGCACCACCAATTCTTCTTGATCTCACTTCTACGTGAGGCATAACGTTAGTTAAAGCATCTTTCCAGATTTCTAGAGCTTCTTTTTCGTTATCTCCTTTTTTGCTTTCTACGATATCTAGTGCGTCATAGAAAATTTTGAATGCGATTGATTTCTTACCATCAAACATCAAATTGTTTACGAATCTTGTTACCAGTTGATCATTAAATTTCGGATCGGGTAACAACGGTCTTTTTTTCGCTTTTGTCTTTCTCATTGTTTCGTTTCTTAAAAATTAATGATTACTTTTTCTTACCTTTTGCAGGTGCTGCAGCTGCTTGACCTGGTTTTGGTCTTTTCGCTCCGTACTTCGATCTTCTCTGGGTTCTTCCAGCTACTCCTGCGGTATCCAAAGCTCCACGAACAATGTGATAACGTACTCCCGGTAGGTCTTTCACCCTTCCGCCTCTAACCAATACTATCGAGTGCTCTTGAAGATTATGTCCTTCGCCCGGGATATAGGCGTTAACTTCTTTACCGTTTGAAAGTCTTACCCTTGCAACTTTTCTAAGTGCAGAGTTAGGTTTCTTAGGTGTGGTAGTATATACTCTTGTACATACCCCTCGTCTTTGTGGACAAGATTCAAGGGCGGCCGATTTGCTCTTCTTGGCAAGCGAGACTCTTCCTTTTCTTACTAATTGTTGAATAGTAGGCATTAAATTGCTTTTTATTTTAGGGGGCAAAAATAAGAAATTATTTTGAATTAGCAAACCGCATTTTAGAAATATTGAAATTTTGCAAAATAAAGAAAGTTTTATTCAAAATTATAAGTTATTAGAAATAGCTATTTTACTGAATAATAAAAGATTTCTATGATTAAAATCTCACTAAACAAATAGTGTACTAAAATAAAACTTAGTTTCTTTATTCATATCTTTAATCATCGTTAAAGCAAAATAGCCAATTCTAAAAACTGCTAACACGATACAAATCCACATAAATAATGAAGTTTGCCAAAATGATTTTGCAGCAATCGACTCATTATTATGAATTAATTCTAAATCTGAAAAGGTTACTATTGGATAATTTCGATTAAAATTAATTCCAGATTGCGCCAAATCGTAAGTAGGAACTGGAAATTTTTGATCGATTTTGAAAGTGTAACTTTCATTGCTTTTCAAATCAGCAAGAATACTTATAGGATTTTGAATCAGTGAAACCTTCTTGATTTCTAATTCAGGATTGCCTTGATTATCAATAACAATCGTGAGGCTTTTCACGAATAAATCTTGTAATTCAAAGTGATTATTCCGCTTCGAATTTAATTGAAAACTAGCGGCTGTTTCAAGAAGTTGAGTTTATTTAGTTCTATAAACCCTCGTTTTTTCAACCAAAATATTGGCTTCTCTTACATAAAAGTTGGGGGCTGAAATTTCAAATTAAATTCCATCAATAACTTGTTTTTTCTTGAAGGCAATTTCAACTTTAGTTTGTTTCTTCTTAGAATCGAAAGTTGTTTTCTGTTCGGAATCCTTTAACTCAATATTCTGAATTGCGATCGAATTATTTTTATTGAAACCAACTTCTAAAACATTAATAGGAAGTGAATTTTTATCAATAAAATCGAATTTAATAAATCGATAATTATTCAAAGGAAAAGAAATAACATATTCCACAGCGGTTTCCCCAACTTCATTTTAAATCAGTCAACGATTGATTAAGCATCAAACTGAACCACTCCTTTTCATCATTACTTCCGCTAATGCTGTATTTTTTATCAACATCGGTATTGGCGATTTTCAGGATTAAATAATCTAAATCTTGTTGTTGATCATTCGAAATAATAAGTAAAAAACGCCAATTTTCCAGTACTATTTTGGCTGAGATTTTCTACCAATTCATTCGTTGGAAGTTTGTAAAAAAAAAGATATTGTGTTTATAATTTTTGTTTGAAAGTATTTTCTTTAGAAATAATTAAAGAAAATTACATCTCTACTGTTAATCCAAATGCTAATTTTTAACGCAAAAACTCGCAAAGCTTTTGTTGACAAATATGCTGCTTTTCACTATTTTCTTAAGTCCGCATTATAAATCGCTACATGATAAGATTAATATTTTGTCCATCAAAAAAATAAAAACTTCCTTTATTCCGAAAATTTATATATTTTTATTTTTTTTAAATCTCCCTATCATCTTTTAATTTATATTTGCTCAATTAATAATACCATTTAGTGAAAAAAATTCTATTCTTTATTCTTCTCTCTAGCTTTTGCTTTGGACAAAACTGGAGTATTTCTTTTGCTGAAAGATCTTCCTTAATCAATCTATTTAATAGTACCAACGGTGAAAACTGGAGTACAACATGGGATTTAAATAAAGATCCTAAATATTGGTATGGCATCAAAATTAAAAAAGGAAGCGTCACTGAAATTAACCTTCGTGGAAATGCTTTGAAAGGAAATTTTCCAGTTTCAGTTTCTAGTTTAACAAAACTTGAAAAGCTCGATTTAAGTTCGAATCAATTAACTGGCGAAGTTTCTACGGCGGTTTCAGGATTAAGCACTTTAGTTCGCCTGGACCTTAGCAATAATCGATTTACAGGTGATCCAACTGCTGCCATTTTACCTCTTTCACAACTTCAGGAAATTTCGATCGGTAATAATGAATTTGTTTTTGGAGATATCGAAACTTTTCTACAAAACTTCCCGAATGTGCAAGTTCTCGATTTGGCTCATATTGGTTTAAATGCCGTTCCACAAAAGGTGTCAACTTTAACAAAATTAGAATCTTTGAATTTGAGCAACAATCTAATTTCGCAAAAATTCAATTATCTTTCAACATTAAGCACTTTAAAAGAATTAAATCTTTCGGGAAATCAGTTAACAAAAATCCCAACAGAACTATCAACGCTTAACCAATTAAACATTCTTGATTTAAGCAATAATACCATCTCGCCAAGTTTCACGGCACCTTTAGCACAATTAAAAAATTTAGAATGGCTGTCTTTTGCTGGAAATCAAATGCTGAATTTTCCGCCGCAACTTTCGCAATTAACGCAATTAATTCATCTCAATTTTTCTGATAATCAAATTTCTGGTGGCTTCGAAAACTTAGGTGGTTTGCAGAATTTAGAACAAATTTATTTGGATAAAAATTTAATTTCTGGAGCTTTCCCATCTTCGCTTCTTCAACTAAAAAAACTACAAATGTTGTCCTTGAATGGAAATCAACTTTCGGGTGAAATACCAGAAACTATTCCTGCACTGACTTTTTTAGAAAATAATCGATTTACGAAACAGGACATCAAAACGTTTTTACTGAAAAATAAATCGCTCGCAGATTTCACTTATTCGCCACAAAGATATGATGAGCCAAAAACTGTTTTTGCAAGCATGGGAAGTGCTGCAACTTTATCGCAATCCCTTTCTGGCAATGATTATCAATACACTTGGTTTAAAAATCTAGGTCAGAAAACCAATCTTACTTCAGAAAAATATTACATCAGCAATGTTGAACAAGAAGACTTTACCCATTACACTTGTGAAGCGTACTATTTCGAAGTTCTACCAAAAGAACTGATGGAAATTTCTTTCTTTCGGGAACCAGTAACTTTAGAAGACGATTTGGGAACCCACGAAGTTAAAACAGATTTAATGGTGTACCCGAATCCAGCGAAAGATTTCATTAACATTAAAACCGCCAAACTCGATATTGAAAAAATATTCATCTTTGATTTAAGTGGAAAATTAATCATGACCGAAAAATCGAAAAAAATAAACATTAATCATTTACCATCAGCAACTTATATCATTTCTATTAAAACCTCTACACGTTTGAAATCATTTAAATTCATCAAGCTTTAATAGAAAACAACAATCGCTAGAATAAGAATAATAGTTTTTGCTAATCAATCGAACTTGGAAAGCGAATTTACGTTCAGTACCTTTGAGCCTAAGTAAAAGCTGATGAACAATTAAAAAAAATGTCTTTTGAAGGCAATTTTTGTTTTTGAATATTTACATTTGTTTGAATATATAATAAGCCATGATTGAAGTTCGTCTAAAATCAATTCTCGATAATGATTTCTATAAAATCACGATGCAAAATGCGGTGATAAAACTTTTTCCGAATGAGAAAGTAAAATACCAATTCATCAATCGTGGCAAACATCATTTTCCTCCAGGATTCGCAGAAGAATTGAGAAAATCGGTCAATGCAATGGCAGAACTGAAATTGACGAAAGATGAAAAACAATTCTTAAAAGAAACCTGCCCTTATTTAGATCTTCCTTATTTAGATTTTCTTGGAGGTTATCATTATGACCCCGCCGAAGTTCAAATCACACAAACCGAAAATTCTTTGGAAGTTACCGTAGAGGGCGAATGGTACAGAACGATTTTATGGGAAGTTCCTATTTTGTCTTTGATTTCTGAATTGCATTATGAAATGAATCACATGGAGCGCAATTCTAATAAAGAGGTTATTCAAACAACTTTAGAAAAAGCCGATCAACTCAATATTCTTGGCGTTACATTCGCTGAATTCGGCACGCGAAGAAGACATTCTTATAAAGTGCATGATTTGGTGGTAGAATCATTGGTTAGAAACAATGTGTCGGGAAATTTCATCGGAAGTTCAAATGTTCATTTTGCCATGAAATATGGCATAAAACCAATCGGAACACATGCGCATGAATGGTTTATGTTTCATGCCGCAGAATATGGATTCAAAATGGCAAACGCCCTTTCACTCGAACATTGGGTAGATGTGTATCGTGGGGATTTGGGAGTTGCACTTTCAGATACTTATACAACTGAGGTTTTCTTTCAACAGTTTGATAAAAAATTCGCAAAACTATTTGATGGCGTTCGGCACGATAGCGGTGATCCTATTGACTTTGCCAATAAAACCATTGAACATTATCAAAAAAATGGAATTAATCCACTCTTCAAATACATTATTTTTTCTGATGGATTGAATCTGGAAAAAGTAGAAGAAATCACCAAAGCTTGCAAAGGAAGGATCGGGATTTCTTTCGGGATTGGTACCAATTTAACAAACGATGTCGGATTAAAACCAATGAACATTGTAATGAAACTTATTGCCGCGCAATCAATTAATGGCGACTGGATTCCTACTGTAAAACTCTCTGATGAACACGGCAAATACACTGGAGATCCGAAAATGATAGAATTGGCAAAGGAATTTTTGAGAATAAAAAACTAAAAATTTATCTTATTTCTATCGAAGTAAAATCAACTTAACTTTTGTATTTTTGAAAAATGGATTTCACATCTATTTTTATCGCTTTACTATTCGGTGCCATTTTCGGTGCGGTCATTTTGTATTTTGTTTTAAAAGCTTCTCATGTTCCGAGGAAATTTTCAGATGATTTGAATCAGAATTTCATTAAAACTGATGTCGATTTACAAAATTCAAATATTAAAATCACAGAACTCGTCGCCCTTAATTCCGAAGCAAATTCAGATATCAAAAAATTGCAAAATGAAAAGCAGGATTTGATGGTGCTAAAATCACAACTCGCTGCACAGAATGAAAATCTCCAAATTCTTATGGAAAACCAGAAAGTGGAAATTATAAAAATGCAGGAATTGGCAAAAAATGAATTTCAAATTTTAGCCAATAAAATTTTAGAAGAAAAATCAGAAAAATTCACAGAACAAAATCAGCTTCAATTAAAGACAATCCTCCATCCATTACAAGAAAAAATAAACGATTTCGAGAAAAAAGTGGAAAATACACACAAAGAAAGTATTGATTACCACGCCGCATTACGCCAACAAATTATTGGTTTACAAGATCTAAATAAGCAAATGAGCAAAGAAACCTTGAATCTCACCAAGGCCTTAAAAGGCGATAATAAGATTCAGGGAAACTGGGGCGAATTGGTCTTAGAAAGGGTTTTAGAGAAATCTGGTTTAGAAAAAGGCCGAGAATACGAAGTTCAGAAAAGTCACAATACCGAAGAAGGTCGCTTGCAACCAGATGTTGTCATCAACTTACCCGACGGAAAAAAAATGATTATCGATTCTAAAGTTTCACTTAATGCTTATGAAAGATTGATTAACGAAGAAATTGAAGAACTGAAACCAACGCATTTGAAAGAGCATGTTCTCTCTTTGAAAAGGCATGTCGAACAATTAAGTAACAAAAATTATCAAAGTCTTTATCATATTGAAAGTCCCGATTTTGTCTTGCTTTTTGTACCAATAGAACCAGCTTTTGCAATTGCATTAAATGAGGACACTTATCTTTATAATAAAGCTTTTGAGAAAAACATTATCATTGTTACCCCATCAACTCTTTTGGCAACTTTGAAAACCATCGACAGCATGTGGACTAATCAAAAGCAACAAGACAATGCCGTAGAAATAGCCAGACAAGCGGGTGCTTTATATGATAAATTCGATGGATTTGTTGCCGATTTATTGAAAATTGGCAAGAAAATGGAAGAAGCAAAAATAGAATATGAAGGCGCAATGAATAAATTGGTAACTGGGAAAGGAAACATAATTACTAGTGTTCAACGGTTAAAAACCATGGGTGCGAAAGCTAAAAAATCTTTGCCAGAAAATTTAATTTCAAGAGCAAATCTTGGCAATCAAGTGCAGTTAGATATTGAAGAAGAACAAAACCTGAATTAAATAAAAATGATAGAGAGTTTTCAAAACGAAAAAATAAAATACATCACTCGTTTGATGACGGATAATCGCTTCCGAAAAAAAGAAGATGTTTTTCTGGTGGAAGGAAAGCAGGAAAATGAGAGAGCTTTAACATTCGGCTTTATCGCTCAGGAATTTTATATCGCAGAAAGTATTTTTAATGAAAAATTACCAGAAGGAAAAGTTCATCTTATTTCAGAAAAAATATATGATAAAATTGCCTATCGAGGTTCTTCGGAAGGAATTATTGGTATTTACAAATCAAAGACATTTGATTTAAAAGATTTTAATCCCAAAGAAAACTCATCTATAATGATCGTCGAAAGTATTGAGAAACCAGGAAACCTTGGTGCAATATTAAGAAGTTGTGAAGCGTTTGGAATCGATGCTTTAATTGTGACTGATGCAAAACTAGATTTCTATAATCCCAATGTTATTCGATCAAGTGTAGGTTGTCTTTTTGGCATGAATATTTTCAATTCTAATAATGATAAAGTTTATGCATTTCTCATTGAAAACGGTTATGCAATTTACACTACTATTATGGATAAAGAATCTGACAATATTCAAGCAAGAGATTTAAAAGGAAAAAGCGCAATTGTATTTGGAACAGAACATTCTGGATTAACAGATTTTTGGATTGGAAAAGGCAAGAACACTATTATTCCAATGGCAGGAAGTATTGACTCTTTGAATTTAAGCAACGCCGTTTCCATTTGTTGTTATGAAACTTTGCGTCAAAAAATGGAATAAAAAAACCGCTTCTCAAAGAGAAACGGTTAATTTGTACTAGTAGTTACTAATTATTTAGTAGCTTCTTCTTTAGTAGCTTCAGTAGCAGCTCCTTCTACTTTCGCAGCAGCGTCAGTAGTAGCAGTAGCAGCAGAATCAACAACAGCAGCAGCAGAATCAACTACAGTAGCAGCAGAATCAACTACAGCAGCAGCGGAATCAGTAGCGTTAGCAGTTTCTACATTTTCAGTTTTGTTACAAGCTACAAGAGCTAAAGCAGCGATAGCAGCTACGAATAATGACTTTTTCATAATAAATTAAATTTAATTGTTTGTTTTAATACTAAATTGGTTCATCTAATTGAACAGGACAAAGATAGGGTGAGAAATAAATTTGTATTGGAAAATTAATTGTAATATATTTGTAAAATGATTTTACAAAACAACATTACTGAAAATCAACAAATTACATAAAATTAGCAATTGAGCGATTTAGATCTATTACACTTCGAACAGCTAAAAAATGAGGTTCAAACTCAATATTTAGTTAACCATACTCCTTCTTTTGATCATATTTCAAAGTGGAAGGGTATTGATATTATTTATTTTCAAGAAGATTTAAGAAAATATGCCAAAGGAAATATTAGTGAGAAAACATTTTACACTTATTTTAAAAACTCACCAGTTACCAAACTTCCTAGAATCGATATGCTCAATATCCTCAGTGTTTATACGGGTTATGTCTCTTGGTACGATTTCAAAAAGAAGCATCTTTTTGCCGATGAAATTTTAAAAGAATCAGAAGAGACCAATGAAAATTTAGCCGGAGAATTAGAGAAAGTCATTGAAAACACAGAAAATACCGAGCAAGAAACCAGAAAAGATATTCTAGTCCAAAAACCATTAAAAACAACGGCTGAAAATTCTAATTTACAAATATCTACTACTGATAATCAGAACACTAATACAAATAAAGGAGTTTTCTCCACTTACGATACAACTGAACAAAAATCCACAATATCCATTGTAAAAAAATATATTTGGCTTGGTATTTCTGTTATTTTAGCAGTTTTGGTAGGCCTTTTAGTATTCAAAGAGGAGCTCTTTAGCAAAAAATTCTATTATAGCTTTGTTGATGCCGATCGAAATTCAAGAATTAATGCTGAATTACAAGTACAGATTTTGAAAGAAAATGAATCACCGATTTTATACACTGCAAAACCTAATGAAGAATTTGTTTATACTACCAAATCTAAGACTCTAACGATGGTCGTTTCTTCGCCTTATTATAAAACAGACACGATACAGCGGAATTTAGAAACAGCTCCTGAAAAAGAAACCATAGAGTTAAAACCCAATGATTATGCGATTATGCTTTTCTATTATTCAAAATCGATAAAAGATTTGAAGAGAAAAAGGGAATCGTTAAATTATCTCATTAGTGACAACGCTCTAATTTATCAAGTATATAATAACGAAACCTACGGCGTAGAAACGATGGATAAACAGCGATACATCAACTTGGTGACCTTACCTTCAACATCGCTGGAAAACCTGGAAGTTATTGACACAAAGAATGATAAGAACAACAAAATAATTATGATTAAATTTAAAATTGCCACCGATGAAAAACCAAAATAAAATAGTATTTTCTCTAATCACTTTACTTTTTCTTACTTTTTCTTGCAATAAAGAAAACAAACAAATATCTGATTTAGAGATCGTTAGAAATAACAATAATAAAAAATCTTATCCAGTAACTAAAATGGATAGCGCGCAAGCCATTGCCTCTATTACGAAACAAAAAATCCAAGAACTTCTTGATTTATCCACTTTATACACTGCGGGGAATCGAGATACAGAAATCGATTCCGTAATTTATGGGCAGATGAAAAGGTATTTTGTAGATCAAAATTCTAATAATTTGAGCGCACTCCTTTTGCAATTAGATAGTCTTAAAGTACAAAGTGCAAAAGTGGGAGATATTTCTGTTACTAAAGAAATTAGAGGAAATGACACTTTAGATCTTGCGAAATTTCATGTAGACTATTTCGATTTTAAAAATCGATTAATTGGTTCTTATGAAAAGAATGCGCAATATGTTCTAAAGCAATCACCAGTACAATTTCAAAAGGAATTTAAATTTTACTTCGTAGATTTTGATTCTAAATTACCGAAAGACAGCACTTCGGTTGGCATCACCAAATAATCTAAAGGAATATCTTCTTTCCAAACATCATCAATTTTTTCTTGAGGTGAGAAATAATTGATCCCGATTTTCAAAGTTTTTGAATGGATGCTTTTAAAAAAATCATCATAAAAACCTTTTCCGTAGCCTACTCTATTTCCTTTTGCATCACAATAAAGCAAAGGCGTAATGACAAACTCAAAATCTTTTTCTCCAGAATCTTCATTGCTTTCAGGTTCCAAAATTCCCCATAAATTTTCTATTAAAACCGAATTTTCCTTTAATTCTACTGAAATTAATTTATTCTCAACAATTTTCGGAACAAAAACACGGATTTTATTTTTAAAGAAATAGTTAATGAAAATATTCGTATCCATTTCATTCAATTTTTTGATAGGCAAAAACAAATGAACCAATTGATTTTCAGAAGGTTTGAAATAAAATATAAATTGATTGAAAATTTCTTCAGATAAATTCTGAACCTCATCTTTCGACAAGCCTTTTCTTTTTTCAAGATATAATTTTCTGATTTCAGATTTTTTCATGCTCAAATTTATAAAAAAATAGCGTTCCTCTGGAACGCCAATTTTATAACTATCTATTTTCTACACGTTTTCTACACAGATAAAACTCCTCCGGAGTTTCCCCAAACAACTTAACTTCAGTTTTAGTTCGTGCATTATACTTTTTACATCCTACTTTTCACATTTTACCTTTAACAATTTACCCTAAAATCTTATACAATTTATCCGACAAACGAATTCTAAATGGAAGTTCAAAAGTGATTTGATCTCCTATTTTAGCCGATTCGCAAGAATTTCCATTCACGAAAATTTCAGTAATCGTAACTTCTTGTTCGCCGGTTGTTGGTCCGGAAATCAGCACTTTATCGCCAACTGAAAGTTCTTTTTCAATTAAAAACTGTGCGATTTTCGATTTGGTATAATAATGTTCGGCTTTTCCAATCAAAGTTTTTTTGATGGCAATTTTCTGACGGATATTTTTTGTTTCCGCTTTTGCTAAAGGTTTTTTGGGTAAATCGCCAGAGTTTTTAAAGGTCAGAGAATCAGATTTTCCTTTTCTGAACACTTTATTTCCAACCTGCAATCCTTTTCTTAATTTAATTTGTTCATTTTCAGGCAAATGCGTTGTTTCTAAACATTCCGTAGAACAACAATTTTCCATCGCATCTTTGCAATCGTCGCATTGAATAAACAATAAATGACAGGCATCATTCGCACAATTGGTGTGATTATCACAAGGTTTTCCGCATTGGTGACATTGCGAAACAATATCGTCAGTAATTCTTTCGCCTAAACGATGATCGAATACAAAATTCTTTCCAATGAATTTACTTTCAATATTTTCTTCTTTAGTTTGGCGTGCATATTCGATAATTCCACCTTCTAATTGGAACACATTTTTAAACCCTTGATGTTTGAAATAAGCACTCGCTTTTTCGCAACGAATTCCGCCTGTACAATACATGAGCAGATTTTTGTCTTCTTTAAAATCTTGCAATTGTTCGTTGATAATCGGCAAACTTTCCCGAAAAGTTTCCACATCTGGCGTAATTGCGCCTTCAAAATGCCCGACTTCACTTTCGTAATGATTTCTGAAATCGACGACAATTGTATTTGGATCTTCTAATAAATTATTGAATTCCTGGGCTTTCAGGTGAATTCCTTTATTCGTCACATCGAAAGTTTCATCATTCAAACCGTCGGCAACAATTTTATGTCGAACTTTAATGGTTAATTTTAAAAAAGAATGATCGTCTTGCTCAACTGCAACGTTTAACCGAATTCCTTTCATAAAATCGTAAGCTTCCAAGGTATCACGAAATTCTTCTAAATGATCTGCAGGAATACTCATTTGAGCATTGATTCCTTCGTGGGCAACATAAATACGACCAAGCGCATCGAGTGCGTTCCAGGCAATAAATAATTCGTCGCGAAATTTTTTGGGATCTGAGAGATTGGCGTACGCATAGAAAGACAAAGTAAGGCGTTGCTTACCAGCTTCATCAATAAGTTGAGCTCTTTCTTCTGCGCTTAAAGTGTTGTACAGTTGCATGCTATAAACGGTTTAAGGGAGAAAATTTTTGCAAAGATAGGGAAAATGTGCGAGGTGAAAAGTTCAAAGTTCAAAGTTCAAAGTTCCAGGTTCCGAGTTCTATACTTCAAACTTACTTCAGTTTTTTAATACTATTGCTTTCCAGCAACGATTTTATTTGGGTAATTGCGACTTTATTGAGTTCGATTAATCGTTCACTTTGAGGCAAATCTTTTCTGATTAATAATGCATTAATGCTTTCTATATTACTCAATACTACCAATTGCTCAATCGTTGCTTCATCTCTGATATTACCTTTGGTTTCGGGATTTTGTTCTCGCCATTCTTTTGCAGTAATTCCAAAAAGAGCCACATTCAACAAATCGGCTTCGTTGGCATAAAGAAAAGCGGCTTGCTGTTTTGTAATTTCTTTCGGAATTAAATTTTCTTTGATGGCATCGGTATGAATGCGGTAATTGATTTTAGAAATGGTTCTTTGTAAATTCCATTCTAATTGGTTTCGGTTACTTTCATCGTCTTTAAGACGTTGGAATTCTTTAATCAGAAAAAATTTGAATTCAGCACTTAACCAAGTCGCAAATTCAAACGCTATATCTTTATGGGCAAATGTTCCGCCATACCTTCCTGTTTTTGAAACAATACCAATTGCATTTGTAGATTCAATCCATCGTTTGGGTGTTAGAGAAAAACTGTTTGAACCTGACATACTTTTAATTCCATCGAATTCGATGGAATTAAAACCAGCATTATTAAACTGTTCCCATAGACCAATAAATTCGATTGTGCTACGATTACGCATCCAGTTTTGCAAGATGTAATCGCTTCTTTCCGAATCCCTATACCTTGCAATATCGGTTAAAGAAATATAATCTTGTTTATTATCCTCATAAAGAACAATATCAACTTGCTGTACTGTGATTTTTTTATTCTTTGCCATCTCAGATGTTTTTTAATTCGACCAATCTCGATAAATTTAGAATAAGCAATTTACAAAAAATCAGGGTTTCTTTTTGAATAGGCTAACAAGAAGTCCGAGCGCAACTACAACATCTACAATATTCCAAATCTCTCTTCCTAAAGCGATTTTGAAAAACGGCTGGAATAATAAAGCCAGAGCAATAAAAATGAACATTTCGGTTTGCTTGTTTTGCTGATTCGATTGAAATGCTAAAATTCCAAAACTTTCTGAAGATTACTCATTATCTTCGAAGGTTTTCCACCATTGTCTTAATGTTATTATTTTTGGTTCACCAATATTTATTAATCCTTTACCTGAATTTAATTTCTTGATTTCTGTTTCAAGTTTATACTTACTACTTGGTGTTCCCACAAAATTACTGATTGCTTTATAATCTTTATTTTGAATATTTAAACAAATTGGTAATTTGACCTGTGAAGCAAAATCAAAATCTTTTGTTTTATAATCTTCAACACCTTGAGAAAGCATAACAACAATAACTCCTTTTGATCTTAAAAGCCTTAATAAATCTTCAAGTCCTTTTCTTGCATTTTTGTTTTTCAAATAAACATGTGCTTCATCAATCACAATCACATATCGAACTGGAAAAATATGGTCTTTGGGTTCGCAGTCATTTGTTGAACTAAAATAAGAGTTAAAATATCTTAGTAAAAGAAATACTACCAATTGTCTTAATGTATCTGAAAGAGCAGGTGGCAAGTTTAAATACAAACTCTTGCTTAATACATCAGGATTGTTTGGATCACAATTAAAAATATTAGTAGATAAATCTCTTATTACAGAATATAAAGTATCTTGTCTAATTCCATTTTCTTCGTAGTAATTTTCCAGATCTTCAAAAAGCTCAGCAATTGTAGGATATGAGCCATTTTTTCTGTCAAGTAAATCGTTGATTAAACTTATCAGAATATTTTCTTGACTAATACCCATTCTTGGAACAAATGTAGAAATGGTATCTACAAATGCTCGAATACTAAAAGGTCTTTGTCTTTCATCTAAATTAATTGATAAAAAGGGATTGAAATCAACTCCATCATCATTGACTATATCCACAAATTCTGCTTTGGTCGCTTCTAAAAAAGATTTCAACTGTTCTGGATTTCCTTCTCCTTTATAATCAAAAAATATAAATTTTAATTCGTTATTTGAGTTTTTGGAAATTTGATAAAGAATATCTTTTATAAGTTGGGTTTTCCCAGAACCAGCCATTCCTGCAATTGCAATATTTCTATTATCAAATTCTCGTAGATCATTAATCTTTATAACAATCGGTTCATCATTTTCTGATTTCCCAATTTCAAATGATAATAATTCTTGAAATTCTTTAACTTCCGATTTCTTTATATTGGTTGAGATATGGGTAGTATTTGATCTAAGAGTTAATCCTTTTTTGATATGTTTAAGCAAAGTATTTATGTGATCACCTTTAATAATATCTCCATTTTCTACACTTTCATTCCATATTTTAAAACCTTGGCTTAAATGACATTTGAATAACTTTATGAACTCGTCCTCAAAAGTGTTTTTATTATAATGTTGATCCAATATTGATTTGAAAATCATAAGGTTGGATGTATCATTGATAAATGTTCCAAAAAGAGATTTATCATCTCTAAATTCTCTCCCATCAGATTTCGGGATAATTTCATTTTCCAAATCAAATCGTTTACCTGTTTGCAAACTTAACGCAAATGCAATACGAGGAGTAATTCCCTCATTTTTGAAACCATATAAACTCTTTAGGCTATATAGTATTTCATCATTTTCTTTACTTAATGTTATTCTCATAATTATGGAAATAGCCGTTTTTTAAATTAGTATTTGCACCATCATTTACCAATAAGTAAGATTTTGCAATGTGCTCTAATATATCTTTAAATCGTTTAGGTGTAATCTCACTGTTAGTTGAAAAAAGAACAACTTGTTCCGATAAAGCAGGATAATATTTTTTAGTAATACTATCTCGGTGTTCTTCATCAAGTCTTCCTAAAGGTGTGTCAATGAAAATTGGCAAATTTTGAATAGATTCATTAAGAATGGCTTTTATTAAACACGAAATATAAATCTGTTTTTCTCCAGATGATAAACTCTCCTTTCTGATTTCATTATCATCTTGGTCAAGTAATGTAATTTTCATTCCTTGTCCGGAAGCTAAAATTGTTACTTTGACATCTTCAATGAATTTTTTGCTATTTCCTTCACTTGAAAGCTTATGCATTAAAGCCTTTAATTCAATAAGAATTGTTTTTTCTAAACTATCTTTATGTTTACTCTTTTGTTCTTCTAAAAATGTATTGAGCGTATCAATATATTTTTCTGTTTCTTTAATTTTTAATTTATTTTGAGCATTGATATCTACCTTATTTCTAAGTGTTACAAGCTCTTGATTGAAACGAGTTATATCTTTTTTTAGCTTGACAATCTGTTGATTGTTTTCACCAATTTTTCGATTGTCCAAAGTAATGTTATATTCTGCTGTTTCTTTTTCAGCCAAATATTCCAAAATAATGTCATCTTCTAAATCAGCATCAACTTTACTCAATATTTTTGCTAATTCGGATTTTCTTAAATTTATTACATTGAATTCCTCAATCGTACTTTGGAATAAATCGCTCGATTGAGAATTTACAAGATTTATAGCATCAAAGATTAAATTTTTTTCAGCATTATTTAAATCATGTTCAAATTCCAATTCTTGATAATCGCTTTCAAAGTTGTATAGCTCATTTCCTAAACGTTTTGCTTTTTCATAATAAAAACTCTTATCCCTGAAAGACATTGCCGAATTTTCTGGATCAGGTGGCTTGTTGAAAAGTAGTTCAATAAAATTTTCTATTTTCTCTGAATTTTCTTTTGATGATTTTTGAGAAATTTCATTGATATCTTGAATTGAAATATGTTCTTTAACTTCCTCTAGTTTTCCAGCTAAAATTGTCAAAGGAATAACCTCACTTAATTCGGTAAATCTTTCGCTAAGTTCTATTTCTTTTGTTTTTAGCTTTTCTATTTCAGAAATTATGGCTTCTCTATCAAAATTTGGATTTCCTTGTTTACTGTTTTGAGAAATTAAACTATCAAATTTTCTAATTTCTTTTTTTAGTT
>NZ_JBAVFG010000052.1:0-15935 GCF_049588135.1 Kaistella sp.
CATTTGCAGTGTTTTAATTAATACAAAAATATAAAAATGAATTTAGAAGGGCGCAAAATAATCGTAAATAAATCGGGATCTGAGTTGGTTGCAATGTTAAATGCTCCAGAAGGGTACAGAGCGCTAATGCCAGATTCTTTACAGAGTTTTGAAGTACGTGATAACGGTTTTAAATTCAGTTTAAAAGGAATGCCAGAAATCGCTTTAACGATTGATGAAGTTACAGAAAATCAAGTTATTTTGAAATCGGCAAGTTCTAGTTTAGATTTTGCACTGAAAGGGATGATGAATCCAATGAATGAAAATCAGACTGAAGTTCAGTTGTTATTTGAAGGTCAATTTAATCCGTTTATCAAAATGATGGTAGAGAAGCCTTTGAAAAACTTTATCGACGCGTTGACTAATAATATTGAAAAGATTTAAAAAAAATCAAGCATATTGAAAAGCCCTGAATAATTATAAATTCAGGGCTTTTTTTATTTAGTGGGTGTAGCTGGTAAATGCCTCTTCTAAACTGTTGTATTTGCCTTGAAATTCCGCAATATTGGAATCTTGAATAATGTTTCCCTGATGAATCAAAATCACACGGGAACAGAGCGCCTCTACCTCTTGCATAATATGCGTCGATAGAATTACCGTTTTTTCTTTTCCTATTTCTTTAATGACATTTCTAATTTCAATGATTTGATTTGGATCGAGTCCATTGGTCGGTTCATCTAAAATCAATAGATCAGGAGCATGTAAAATGGCTTGAGCAAGACCAACTCTTTGTTTGTAACCTTTTGACAACTGGGAAATTTTCTTTGATTTTTCAGGAGAAATGCCGACCAATTTTATAACTTCATCGATTCTTTGTTTTGAAACTTGATGGATATCTGCCACAAAATTCAAATATTCTTTCACATACATTTCGCTGTAAAGTGGGTTGTTCTCCGGTAAAAAACCCATATTTTTCTTCGCTTCAATTTCATCTTCACGAATATCTTTTCCATTAAAAATAATTTGTCCTTCATCAATTTTTAGTGCGCCAACAATCGATTTCATCAACGTTGATTTTCCTGCGCCATTGGGTCCCAGCAATCCAATAATCTCATTATTGTTGATTTCAATATTGATGTTATTTAAAGCGGTTTGTTCGCCAAATTTTTTGGTAAGATTGATGATTTGTAAAGGCATACATTTTATTTAACAGAATGCAAATTTAAGGAATGAGGAGCAATTTAAGAATTTTAAAAAAAATACTTTCAGCAGCGGTTTTGAAAAATAGAATTTGAGGAACGTCTAGTTAAAATTTATTTTCAAAGAAGAAATTTATTTTATGAGATTGGTAGGAGGAGTTTAAATGTATTCTCAAAAATAAAGACCAGATCATTCTGGTCTTTATATATTACTTTGATTTGAAAATTACTTTACTAATAATTCTTTCGTAATTGATTTTCCGTCTTGAGAAATGTTTACAAGATATTTACCCGGAACTAAATTAAATCCTAATTTAATTGTTTTGTTATTAGAATGAATCGCTCCGTAATTTTTCACTGCTCTACCTGCCATATCAAAGATTGCAATTTTGTATGTGCCATCGGTTGGTAGCTTTAAGTTAAAATCAGATTTAGCGGGGTTAGGGTAGATGCTAAATTTGGCTGCATTGGCTTTAATATCGTTAACTGCTAAAATGGTTTTTGAAAGTTTAGCTCCGCTTATAATGGTACCATCGGTAGCATCTAATAATAACACTACAGCAGTGAGGTTATCTTTAATATAGTCGCTTGGAATGGTGTAATTAAAGGTATAGTTAACCGTTTGCCCATCTGTAATTGCAGAAGGAATGGAGCTTTCTTGACCTGCATAACCGCCTAATAATGCACGACCAACATGATCGTAAACCATTTGAGCTGCCGGGACAGGATTAGGTAAGCTTTCAAATCCGCCCATTTCACCGTTGGATCCACCTGCGTAATAATTCGATTGTCTAAATCCACTAGCAGTGCCTTTAACGCCATCTTCTATTAGTATTACAGACAGTCTGTAATTAACATTGGGATTATTAATAAAGAATTTACTATTAACATTAGCGGTAAGTTGTTGGCCGGAAATGCTAAATTCACCAGTTAATTGAGCAGGTGATAGCAAAGTTTTTCGAGAATTAATATAGCCAGCCATGTTAGATGGATTAATGTCCACTCCTTTCAGTTCCCGATCGACATTCATTCCTGGGAAACTACCAAATGCAGCACCAGAGTTGTACGCTGCAAATGCCATTGGATCACCATTGTGTACTCCGATACTAATTTGGTCGTCCGGATACTCTTCGTTGACATTTTTAAGGGCAACCATTCCTCTTGGGCACCAGCCGCACCATGTACCTGTTCCTTCTTCAAAGACTACTTTTTTAGGAATTGCTTGAGAAACAATACTTGTTGTGGCGTTCATGTTGTTGTCGCTTGGGTTTCCGTCTTCGGCATCATTAACTTGAGTGATGGATACTAAAATGGTTTTAGTTTCAATCGTAGAATTGCTAAGTGAAACAGGGATAGGATGCGTAACTTCTCTTTGTTGCCCCGCACTAAGATAAGCGACTACTCTTTGTTTATGGTCTCCAGTGCCATCATTCCAATTGAATTCCACAGAGCTTATATTATTGGATCCCACATTTTTCAACACCGCTTTGATGCTTGTTTCTCCATTTGGAAGCAAGAACTTGTTCAGTTTTACGCTCACGATCTGCACGTCGTTTGTAGCAAGGGTTTTGGTGGTTTTGCTAGTGACAGGTGTGGTTTCGTTTAGGTTGTAATTGGCGGCGTATGCAATATTATTAAAGCATAATGCAATTGCCAGAAAGTAAATTTTTTTCATAATATTTAACTTTTGATTTGGTGATAAGCAGTGTTATTTTTTAATTATTTTTTGTGTTTGGTTTTTACCAGTCGAGCTTTTCGTGTTTAAGATATATATCCCTTGGGTTAAATTTTGAACGTTGATTGAGTTGTCTCCGGGTTTTAATTCGCCTTTTTTAACTAATTTGGAGTTCATGTCGAACAATTGGAAGCCGGTATTTGTTTTTGAAGACAATTCTAAACTGCTGGTTATAATGGTGTTTTTGATAAGAACTTCTTTTACTGCGTTTACATTATTTACGGCTAGCTGCTTGTTGTAAGCATAAGTAACATGTACAGGAGTCCCAATTTCATTTTGGGATTCGTCAACTTGGTAAATTTTAAAAGTGATACTCATTGGTTCCGAATAATCCATTTTATTCCAGAAATGATCGGAATCACCTGAGTTAGATCCAGGAGCAATGTTGTAACCCGATGGTGGATAATTGAAGTTAGGCATTACAAATGGCATACAGTTTCCACCGAAACAAAACTCAAAACTGTCTCCGGTTGTATTGTTTAGGCTTTCGCATAGTACTTTAACGGTGATGCCTTCCGTGGCTGAGGAATTGGCAACGGTAAAATGCAGGACACTCTCATCTGTATCGAAAGTGTTGTAAGAATATACGGCACCATTATTAATTACTGTACCATCTAATTTCTTTACCACCATTTGAGCATTAAAAAATGCAAATCCTAATAATGTTGAAAGGATAAAGGCTTTTTTCATAATTTCTAAATTTTTACGATATTATTTTTATTTCTTTATAAAGTTTCTAAAGCATTGCTTGTATTAGGCGACGCCTCTCTTACATTGAGCACTTCGTTTTGGGCGTTCAGTACAGCAACCACTATTTTCATGTTTTCTTTATTAAAGTTAGCCGGAATTGCATAACTGAAATTTTTAAAATAGGCGGTATTATTCTGTGTACTTCCACTCGGAATTGCATCACCGGTAGATGAAGTTAATAAATCTCTTAACACATTGTGATTAGAATAATTTTCAATAATTGGAACACCGCCATACAAGATCGGCTTACCGCCAGAACCATTAAAATAGTTATGTTGTGGATAAACAATTTTGTCCTCCACGATATATACAATCGTTTTGAGATTATTGTAATTGTCGGCAAAAGAAATGTTATATTCTCCTGAAAGTGTGTTTCCTTCGAGTTTTGTAGTAATTGCAATTCCCATTTTGCTGGATGCTTTAATAAAGCCTAAAGGAAAAGTCATATCGGCAAAGTCGTTATTTGCGGTATTCCAGTTTTGGGTATGATTAATTAGAATTGTTGGATATGCCCAAATACCCAATTTAGTAATAATGTCATAAGAAGCAGCATTGGTAAAAGGATCAGTCGCAACGGTTGGGCCATGTAAACCAACGAAAACAACTTTGTTGTTCTTTTTGATTAATTCTTCATATCGGACACTTGCAATCGGGCAATTGCCACACCATGTTCCTGTGAAATCTTCATATAAAATTCGATGCACGAAGTTTACACCAGTTAAAGCAATTGCATTTAGGGTTAAAGGTTTGCTGGTAAAAGTATTATATTTTGCAACAACGTGATATTCGCCAATTTTTGCGGGAGCGTAAGTGTTTTTATTTATTTCTACTCCGTCCACATAAAATGTAGCATTATTGGTTACATCATTATTAAGATTATCTGTTAAACTGAAGTTAACGGAATTCCCTAATAAAACAGAGTTTTCGCTGGCAGAAAGTTTTACATAAGTTACAGCATCTCGCCCTTCATCACTTTCGGATCCAGCACATGAATTTAGGAAAAACACAAACAAAATCAACAATAAGAATAACTTCTTCATATTATATATTACTTTTTAACAATGTTGTAAAACTACATATTTTTATAAAAAAACAAGCCATATTTAAGGAAAAAATACAGAATAGGGTTGTGAATTTCAGTAAAAACGAAATATTTTCAATTTTTACTTTGAACTTATGCGATATTATTAATAGTTTCGTCTTTTTAAAATTCAGAATAATCTAAAGTGAAGTTATGACTATGAAAAAAATTGTGTTTGCATTAGCAATCATTGTATTTTGTGCCACTTTCAGTGCGCAATCCATCGAAAATGTATCGGCAAAAAACCTAAAGGGAGAAAATATTGCCCTTAAAACACTCAGTAATGAAAAGCCGCTTGTGCTTAGTTTCTGGGCAACATGGTGTCTTCCTTGTATGGAAGAATTAAATGCCGTGAACGAAAAAATGGAAGATTGGAAGAAAGAAAAAGATTTCGATTTTGTAGCCGTTTCTACCGACGATCCCAGAACAGTAAACAAAGTAAAAACAGTGGTGAATGGTAAAAACTGGAACTTCGATCAAGTACTTTTAGACCCATCACAATCCATCAAAAGACAATTAAATGTTAATAATGTTCCGACAACATTGGTGTATTATAAAGGCAAAATGGTTTACACGCATGTTGGATATGCGCCAGGCGATGAAGACGAATTATTTGAAAAATTAAAGCAGATCCAATAATCAATTATGAAGAAAATTTTCCTTCCCATTATTTATTTGTTAGCGCATACTGCTCTTCATGCACAATTTAATGCAAGTTTAGAGTCTAATAATCAATATTATGTAGATGATGCTAAAATAAAATTAGCAGAAACAGAAGCTAAAGACAGGCTGCGTTCTAACACCTATCTCACCATGACCTACAAGTATAAGCAGTTTACTGTTGGTGCGCAGTTAGAATCTTATGAACCCAAAGCGCTTCTTAATTATTATCCCGGATTCAAAGACGTTAACTTAGGAACTTATTATGTTAATTATAATAATGAAAAAGGGTTGGATGTTACGTTAGGGCATTTTTATGAGCAATTCGGTTCCGGTTTGGCTCTTAGGACTTGGGAAGATCGCCAACTCGGTATTGCCAATTCTTTAGTCGGAGCGCGGGTGAAATATTCCATCGCCGATAATCTTGTAAATATTAAAGCCTTATATGGAAAGCAAAGAATAGGGATGGGTTTTGATTTTTCCAATGCCAGTATTGCCGCAATAGATACCGAATTTCAATTGGCAAAAACAGTTGGTTCGGATCAATTCGAATCCAATCTTGGGATGAGTTTCGTTAACAAACACGAAGCTTTAGACCCCAATTTTGTAAATGCTCCAGCTGATGTTAACACGTATGGAATTCGCCTCAACAACGAATACAAAGATTTTTACCTGAATGCAGAATATCTTTACAAAACCAAGGATGTTATAAAAATGGCAACCGTTGTGGATCCTACCAACGTATATTCAGGCAATGCCATGAATTTGGCTTTTGGTTTTGCCAAGAAAGGATTTGCTTTTAACGGGACATTGCGACGTTTAGAAAATTTCAACATCTATTCGGATCGAGAAATGGTAGGCAATCAATATAATCAAGCATTATTAAACTATACACCGGCTTTAACCAAGCAATATGATTATAGTTTAGCCAATATTTATGTGTATCAATCACAGCCACAATTAACCTTTTTCCCTCAAAGAAAAGCGGGTGAAATCGGCTCCCAATTCGACCTTTATTATCAATTTAAAAAAGGATCAGTTTTGGGTGGGAAATACGGAACCGACATCGCTTTTAACTTTGCCAATTGGTACGGACTAAAAGGCAAATACCGCATCTATGAAGATTACAACACCGTAGAAACTAAAACTTTTGCTTTGGGCGAACGCTATTATTCTGATTTTAATGTTGATGTTAGAAAAAGATTTTCCAGCACATGGAATACTGCATTAGTTTATATTTATCAGGATTATAACACCGACAGAATTCAGGAAACTTCAGGTCGGGTTTTCGCCACCACCGCCGTTTGGGATAATATTTTCAAAATCAATAAAAATTCATTGAAAGTAGAACTTCAACACCAATGGGCAGATTCTTCTTACAGAAACTGGGCAGCTGGGTTAACCGAATTTAACTTCAAAAAAAATTGGTCGGTTTTCGTAAGCGATATGTATAATTATGATAATGAAGAAGTTGAAAAACAAATGCATTATTATACATTCGGTGCCGTTTTCAGAAAAAATTCAACTCGGGTGCAAGCTTCCTACGGAAGACAAAGAGGCGGGTTGTTATGCGTAGGCGGTGTTTGTAGAATGGTACCAGAAAATACAGGATTTACGTTAAATATTAATACGACTTTCTAACAAAAAATCAAATAAATTAATAAGTGGTTATTTGAAAATAATATCCAAATCTTTCGATAAATACGGATATTTTAGGTGTTCTTTATTGATAATCGTCGTTTTTTGATTTTATAGATCGTTTGTAAAGCAGCTTTCTTATTAATCGACGAACTCGTTTTTTTTATTCACCAAAAAACTAAGGTGCTCCCGTGCTCGCACCAGCCAGGGTAATATAGGATATGAGCGAAGAGGACAGGGCGATGGTTACAAGATTTCTAGACCTTACAATAAGGGATTATAAAGAAAAAAAAGCGTACTCATAAATACAAAAGCCACCGCTGCCGCACGAAACCTTCAGGATTATGGAGTTTATAGTTACGGCTTCTATAAAATTATTCTTTAATAAAAAAAAAAAAAATTTATTGAATCAAAAAAAAATTCTTTATTGAAATGACCACACGAAAGGATTCGTATGGCAGCGGGGATTTATCTATTAATCTGGACGGGTCAGCTTCATAGATTCCCCATAGGTACTCCATGGATAAAGCATGGATAGTTCATGAGGAGTTCATGAAAAATGAAATCATCAAAAACCAATATTTTAACTAAAAAAAGATTAATCCCAAAATCATTAAAAAGTATAAATCGGTCTTTAAATTTTATTAATTTATTAGGTCTTAATGTTGAAAAAAACTATGGTTTGAGATTTAATTTCCAGCTTTTATTCTTGATCCTAAATACGTTGTGTAGAGGATTTTCAAGAAATAGATTATGTAAGTTAGTCCCCAATTAATACAATTTTAAAAATTCCAGAAAACAGTAAACTATTTGTGAAAAGGGGTTTGTGGGTGTGAGCGCGACAGGATTCGAACCTGTGACCGTCTGCTTAGAAGGCAGATGCTCTATCCAGCTGAGCTACGCACCCAAAATATTGGGATTTTAAACTTCATCGTTCGGAAGATGAGGTTTTAAAAAAAAGAAAACTCTCAAAAAGAGTTTTCTATAGAGTCGGGGCGGCAGGATTCGAACCTGCGACCTCCTGGTCCCAAACCAGGCGCGATGACCGGACTACGCTACGCCCCGAATGATTTTTTTCTAGAGTTGCGGAGAGTAAGGGATTCGAACCCTTGGTACAGTTTCCCATACGCTTGTTTAGCAAACAAGTCCTTTCGGCCACTCAGGCAACTCTCCATTGCAATATTTGTAAGAGCTTCTGTTCTGTAATTGCGAGTGCAAATATAAAAGAGTTTTTGTTATAAACCAAAAAAAAATCCTAAAAAATATTCGTATTTTTGACTCTAATTTTAAATTAATTGAAATCGAATGCGTAATTCATTATCTGTCATATCCTTAGGTTTTTTAATTATTTCTTGTGGAACGCAAAAAAACTCACAAACGGTAGTTGCAAAACCAAAAATATCCCAAGTTTCATCTGAAAAACATGAAGCTTTTGTTCAGAAACCGAAAGTTCAACACGATGGTGGACTTGATTTTTTTAAAGAAAACATCGGTGATATTACTAAAAATGATAATACAATGAGTTATGGTTCTATTGTTTCTGCAAATCCTAATGGATATAAAGTGGTGAAAACTTTCTTTCCTGCCGTTGGGCAAAATTTTCGACAGAAATATATTATTTTACATTATACTGCTTTAGATGATGATAAATCGGTAAAAGTTCTGACTGAGCAATCGGTAAGTGCTCATTATTTAGTGAATGATTTAGGAGATAACGAAATTTATCAGTTGGTGGACGAAAATAAAAGAGCGTATCATGCTGGAATCAGTGCTTGGCGAAAAGACAATATGCTCAATGATACTTCTATCGGGATTGAGATTGTAAATGCAGGTTATAAAACCAATGCCAGTGGTGTGAAAATTTTCCCTGAATATTCTGAAGCACAAGTAAAGAAAGTTGCGGTTTTGGTAAAAGATCTTGCGGATAGATATATGATTTCAGCAACCAATGTTTTAGGACATTCTGATATTGCACCAACCAGAAAGCAAGATCCGGGACCTAAGTTTCCATGGAAGAAATTATATGATGAATACCAAGTTGGGATGTGGTATGATAAAAGTGCGAAAGAAAATTTTTATAGTTCGGCAGTTTTAGAAGATTATACCTTACAAATGACCATTCCATCATTCTTATTCAAAATTCAAACTGCATTGCGAAATTTTGGATATGATATAAATCCAAATGGCGTGTATGATGATGCGACGAAGAAAACCATTGAGGTTTTTCAGTACCATTTCCGTCCAGAAAATTATTCTGGAATGATGGACGCAGAAACTTGGGCAATTTTACAAGCCTTAAACTTGAAGTATCCAAATAAATAAATATCTTTACAATTCTGAAAATGGGCGATAAATTATCGCCTCTTTTTTTAGATTTAACTTTAAATCAATTTAATAAATTCAATAAATAATCTTAACTTTTCAACAAATTATTTTATGGAACATTTCAGAAATGAAAGCGATTTATTAGGGACTTTACAAGTGCCTCACAATGCATATTACGGCGTTCAAACCCAGCGTGCTATTGATAATTTTAAAATTTCGGGACAAACACTTTCTGATTATCCGCATTTTATTAGGGCGCTGGCAGTGGTGAAAAAAGCAGCTGCAAAAACCAATTACGAATTGGGACTACTAGATGAAAATCTTTATAAAATGATTGCCGAAACTTGTGATGAACTTATTGACGGAAAACTGCATCAGGAATTCCCAATCGATATGATTCAAGGTGGAGCGGGAACTTCGGTAAATATGAATGCCAATGAAGTAATTGCGAACAGAGTTTTAGAAAAATTAGGAAAAGAAAAAGGAGATTACCAGTTTTGTTCGCCAAACGATCATATCAACCTTTCTCAATCCACGAATGATGCGTATCCAACTTCTTTAAAAATGGCTTTACTGTCAATGAATATTGAGTTGGTAGAAAAACTCAAGAACATCGTAGAAGCATTTCGTGAAAAAGGAAAAGAGTTTGCCCCCGTTATTAAAATGGGAAGAACTCAGTTGCAAGATGCCGTACCCATGAGTTTGGGGCAAGAGTTTGAAGCTTATGCAGCAACCTTAGAAGAAGATATTTCTAAATTGAATACGAATGCGAATCTTTTTGTTGAAGTTAATATGGGTGCAACCGCTATCGGAACTGGTTTAAATGCTCCCGTTGGTTATGCAAATCTTTGTGCGAAAAATCTTTCCCAATTGACAGGTTTCCAAGTTGTTTCGGCACCGAATTTAGTAGAAGCAACTCCTGATACTGGTGCTTATGTGATTTATTCATCTGCGTTAAAAAGGTTAGCAGTAAAGCTTTCTAAAATTTGCAATGATTTGCGTTTGCTTTCTTCGGGACCAAGAGCTGGTTTTTTTGAAATCAATCTGCCGCCAATGCAACCAGGATCTTCAATTATGCCCGGGAAAGTAAATCCAGTAATTCCAGAAGTAGTGAATCAAGTTTGCTTTAAAGTATTCGGAAATGATTTAACGGTAACTTTTGCAGCAGAAGCAGGGCAATTGCAATTAAATGTAATGGAGCCTGTTCTTTCACATTCAATCATGGAAAGTATGATTTTCTTAGGAAATGCAATGGATACTTTAAGAGAAAAATGTATCGTAGGAATTACGGCAAACAAAGACGCTTGTCTGAATATGGTAAGAAATAGTATTGGAATTGTTACCGCTTTAAATCCATATATTGGTTATAAAAACTCAACAGAAATTGCCAAAGAAGCTTTGGAAACGGGTAGAAGTGTTTACGATTTGGTATTAGAACGCGGTATTTTATCTGAAGAAAGATTAAACGAAATCCTTGATCCAGCCAATATGCTTAAGCCACATCAACCCATGTAAAATTGCACAAATCTTGTTTTTGTATTGAAAATATTTTTCAATACTGAAATTGAAAGAAACTGGTAGTAAGCATATAATCCATGCTTACTATTGGTATGTAAAATAAAATCTACCGAACTTTATATAATTAATGAAAAGAATAATAACAACAATAATAATTATTGGAGCACTCACTATGAGCAACGCACAGAAATTTGAAACGACGAAAACAACTGACAACAGCGGTTATCAATACGAAACCGTTATTAATGATAAATCAGGCGTAAGAGTTTATACTTTAAAAAACGGATTAAAAGTTTTCCTCGCGAAAAACGATGATGCACCAAGAATCCAAACCTATATTCCTGTAAGGACGGGAAGTAATAATGATCCAGCTGACAATACAGGTTTAGCACATTATTTGGAACACATGATGTTCAAAGGAACTTCAAATTTGGCTACTGCAAACTGGGCGAAAGAGAAACCGCTCTTAGATCAGATTTCTAATTTGTACGAACAGCATAAAGCAGAACAAGATCCAGAAAAAAAGAAAGCACTCTATAAAAAAATAGATGAAGTTTCTCAAGAAGCAAGTAAATATGCGATTGCCAACGAATATGATAAAGCGATTTCTTCGCTTGGAGCTTCGGGAACCAATGCTCATACTTGGTTGGATGAAACGGTTTATAAAAATAATATTCCAAACAACGAACTCGAAAAATGGTTGAAAGTGGAGAAAGAAAGATTCTCTGAACTTACTTTGAGATTATTCCATACCGAACTGGAAGCAGTTTACGAAGAATATAACCGCGCTCAGGACAACGACGGACGTTTGGTGAATTACGAATTAATGGATGCGCTTTTCCCAACACATCCAAATGGTCAACAAACAACGATTGGGAAATCAGAACATTTGAAAAATCCATCAATGGTAGCGATTCACAAATATTTCGACGAATATTATGTGCCAAACAATTACGCCATGGTTTTGGTTGGGGATTTAGATTATGACAAAACCATAAAATTGGTTGATCAGTATTTCGGAACTTTCAAATACAAAGAATTGCCGAAAAAACAAACGATCACTGAAGAACCGATGACCGCGATTGTAGAAAGAACCGTTAAAAGTGCTTCTACACCAAGGTTACAACTTTCTTGGAGATCTGACTCTTACGGAACTCAAAATGCGAGACTTGCGGATATTGTAGGGAATATTTTAACCAACTCTGGAGATTCTGGTTTGATTGATTTAAATATTAATCAAAAGCAGAAAGCGTTGAATGCGATGGCTTACGAATCAGCGTTTAAAAATTACGGAAGTTTCTCATTAATTATCGTTCCGAAAAATGATCAAACTTTTGATGAAGCGAAAAAATTAATGTTGGATCAAATTGATTTGGTGAAAAAAGGAGAATTCCAGGATTGGTTAATTCCTGCCATCATTAATGATATGAAAATCCAGCGTATGAAAACTTACGAAACTGCTGATGGATTGGCAACAAGTTTATATGGCTCTTATATTAATGACAGAACTTGGGAACAAGAACTCAATGAGATTAATGAATACGAGAAGATTACAAAAGCTGATGTGGTAAAATTTGCCAACGATTTCTTTAAAGATAATTACGTCATCATTAAAAAAGAAAAAGGCGTAAATGATAAATTGGTACGCGTAGAAAATCCGGGAATTACTCCAATTAAATTAAATAGAGAAGAGCAATCTCCATTTTTAAAAGGAATTTTGGCTGAGAAATCTTCTGAAATTAAACCAGAATTCATCGATTATTCGAAAGTGATTAAAACGGATAAAATCGGTGGTAAAAAAGTGAGTTTCGTTCATAACAAATACAACGATATTGCCCAAGCTCATTTTGTTTTTCCATTCGGAAGCGATAATGATAAAGAATTAGGTTTGGCAACTCAAGTTTTACAATATTTAGGAACCAACAAATTATCTGCTGAAGACCTGAAAAAGGAATTCTTTAAGTTGGGTATTTCCAATGACTTCCGAACTTCACAAGATCAATTGAGAATCTCATTGAGCGGTTTAGAAGAAAATATGCCAAAAGCAATCGAGTTATTGAAAAACTGGATGCAGAACGCAAAACCAGATCAGAAAGTGTATGCAGAGAATGTAAAAACGATTTTGGAAGGTAGAGAAGTTGCTAAAAAAGATAAAGGAAGAATCATGGCTGCATTATCTAATTATGCAAAATATGGTAAAGTTTCTCGCTTTACAGATGTGCTTTCGAAATCTCAATTAGAAGCCATTAATTCTGCTGATATGACGAATAAAATTCAAAGTTTGTTGAAAATGCCTTACGAGATTTTCTTCTACGGACAAGATTTTAACGCCTTCAAAAAATACGCAAAACCATTCGTAGAAAAGGAAACAATGAAAGTTCCTGCGAAAAACGAATATCCTGAACCGCCAACAACTGG
Source organism: Kaistella sp. (assembly GCF_049588135.1). Classification (GTDB taxonomy): domain Bacteria; phylum Bacteroidota; class Bacteroidia; order Flavobacteriales; family Weeksellaceae; genus Kaistella. Next base: position 13,304 of record NZ_JBAVFG010000052.1, read on the forward strand.
AAACGTGTATTTTACCAATTACGATATGGTGCAAACCGAAATGAGTAAAGTAGCAAAAGGACCAAATGTTGATTTAGCAAACCTTGGGAAAATCAATGTGTTTAATGAGTATTTTGGGAGAGGTTTATCGTCAATCGTTTTCCAGGAAATACGTGAGAGTAAGAGTTTAGCATATTCTGCTTATGTTTCTTATGCAACAAGTAGTGAGTTGAATCGCCCGGATTATGTAACGACTTATATCGGAACTCAGGCCAATAAACTTCCACAGGCAGTAACAGCAATGGATGAGTTGATGGCGAATCTTCCACAAATCCCAGCACAGTTTGAAAATGCTAAAAATGCAGCGTTGAAACAAATTGCTTCTGGTAGAATCAATAGAACGAATATCTATTTCAATCAATTAAACCTTAAAAAATTGGGAGTTGATTATGATTTAAGAAAAGATATTTACAAAGAAATTGAAAAATTATCTTTGGCAGATCTTACGGATTTCTACGATTCGCAGATGAAACCAATGAAATATAATACAGCAATTATTGGTAAAAAAGAAAACTTAGATATGGATGCACTTAATAAAATAGGCACCTTCCATGAAGTTTCTTTAGAAGAAATATTCGGGTATTAATTTGATTTCTAAATCCGTATATGAAAAAAGTGAAACTTCGGTTTCACTTTTTTTTTATATTTAATAATAAAATTACCTAAAAGTTGTTTTAGAAAAGTGAAAAATCTTGTTTGGAATTTAGTTATTTTTTGTGGGGTTCAATTTTCTTGTTTCTGCTATGCGCAGGAATCTATATTATTCAGCAACGACCAGTATAGCGGGATAAGTTCGGTTATCGTTTTACCAACGCAATCTTTTCTTAATCCCAATCCGTGGGATGTAAATCTGTTTTCAGAAGATGTGTTTTTACAGAATGATTATGCTTATGTCTCACAACAAAGTTTTTTGGGGTTAAAGAATGCCGAAGTACAATCAGCCGACATCAGACAAAATAGAACGGGGAAAAACACGGCAAATGTTTTTGATTTTTATAATAAAAAAATTGGGAATTATCATTTGAGTTCAGATATTTTAGGACCTTCATTTCAACTTAAAATTAAAATAAAAGAGAAGGATTTCTCGGTCGGTATGTTTTCTAGATTACGAACCCAGAGTTCAGCAATTAACGTGGATAATTATTTGCGATTTGGAAATCAGGATCTAGTAGAATCAGAACTTTATACTTTAAAACCATTAAAAATTAATTTTATGAATTGGAATGAAATCGGTCTAAATATTGCCACCGAAATTTTCCCTTATTCAGATTATCAATGGATTATTGGTGGTAATGTGAAATATGATTAGATGCCCTGGATATCGAAAGTAAAGTTCCCTTTCAACTCGCGAGAACTTTTAATAATGTAAAAGGTGTTAGCGTAAAATCAATTGTCGCTTCAAATTATGATATTGCAATGAATTTTGCAACCAACTATAATTTTGAAAACCATAAATATGAATACAACCAGCGAGGAAAAGGATTTGGATTGGATTTGGGGGTATCGGTTGTTGACAGAGATCGAGATGCCGAAGATTATAATTTTAAAGCTGGTTTTGCTATTTTGGATTTTGGTTCTGTAAATTTTGAAGGAGAAAATCATTTGCTAAAAGGAGTACCATTAGAAGTTGAAAACAATCGTATTTTGAAAAATACCAAGTTTGAAAGTCCTCAGCAGTATTTGCAATTTTTGAGCAAAGAAATTTATGGCAACGAAAATGCTTCATTGCAAGGAACCAATTTTAAAATGGGTTTACCGACGAGTCTGCATTTTAATATCAGTAAAAACATTGCAGAGCATCAATACTTCAATGTCGATTGGATTCAACGAATTCCTATTTTCGAAAATGGTCTTAAACGTTCCAATATTTTCAACGGGTCTTATACGGTACAAAAACCAGTGGTTGGTTATGGCGGCTCGGTTTCTTTGTACGAGTACAGAAGCTTGCAATTTGGTGCTTATTTCAGGATTGGACCCTTAATTCTAGGAAGTGAAAATCTCTTTCCATTAATCTTTAAACAGAAAAAATTGCATTCTGCCGATTTTTATATGGCAATTAAAATTTATCCTTTTTGGGATAATGAAATGAAGCGCCACCGCCGAAAAAACTGTAACTGTAATTGAAGATGTTAAGCTTATTATTAAAATTTAAGAAGGTTTAAAAAGAATTAGAGACGGTTTAAAAATTATTCAAAAACCAAATTTTCAAAGAATTTTTCTTTTCCCCATTCGGAAAACTTTCGGGACTAAAGAGTGGAAAAATTCTCTGAAAATTTCATCAAAATTACTCCCTTTAGGGTTGGGGAAATTAATTTTGATGAAATTTAAACATTCTTAATGATAATGAAAAAGGGTGATTTTACTCTTTTATAATAGAATAAATAGCATCATATTTGCAATGCAACACATAGGAGAAAAATTATTGCTATGAAATTGTAAAAAACTAAGCTAATAGTTATGAAAACAGAGATTCCGGAATTTCCGGAATTTTTTTTATCATCATTTTAAATATTAATGAATATTAGTTTTACAACCTAAATGAATCTTCACCAAAAATAATGATCGTATAAAACGTAAGAACGCACCTCGAAGG